>DATNBJ010000001.1:0-10216 GCA_035572055.1 Thermoleophilaceae bacterium
GACTGGGTGGCCGGCTACCTGGAGCAGCGCCGCGGCTTCCGCGTGTCGGTGGCGCACGTGCCCGAACGGATCGCGGAGAACCGCTTCCTGGAGGAGATCTCCACCCTGCCCGCGATCGTCGGCGGCGCGGACGAGGAGTCCGGCGAGCGCGCCGCGGCGCTGTTCTCGCTGTTCGGCACGGAGATCAGGCACACCACCCCGGTGCAGGCCGAGCTGGCGAAGATCTGGACCAACATCCTGCGTTACACGCAGTTCGCGCTGCCCAACCTGCTGATGATGAATTGCGAGCAGTACGACGCGAACGTCTTCGACGTGATCGACCTGGTCAACCACGACTATCCGCGCGGCGGGATGAAGGCTCCCGGGCTGACCGCGGGCACGTGCCTGCGCAAGGACTTCGCGTTCTCCGAGGAGCGCTCGAGCGCGCCCGGAATGCTCCTCGCGGTATCGCGCGTCCACGAGACGATGCCGCGCTTCCTGGTGGAGGGCCTCAAGCGCCGCCTGGGCGGCTCGCTTGCGGGCAAGAAGGTGGCGGTGCTCGGACTGACCTTCAAGCGCGACTCCGACGACACGCGCGACTCGCTCTCCTACAAGCTGATCCGGCTGCTCGAGCGCGAGCTGGCACACGTGGCGCGCCACGATCCGTTCGTGCCCGCGGAGTCCGAGCCGCTCGAGGCGGCGCTGGCCGACGCGGACGCGGCGATCGTCGCGACGAACCACTCCGAGTACGAGCGGCTGCTGCCGCGGGTCTCACCGCGCACGCTGATCGTCGACCCGTGGGACGTCACCGGCGCGCGCGAGGTGTTCGCGTTCGCGGACGAGCTGGCGCTGATCCGCCCTAGCTGACCTGCACGCCGACCAGGCGCACCTGCGGCGCCCAGCCGCCCTCCTTGCGCACGGGCGTCAGCTGGAGCTCCGTGGGCGCACGCACGGTGCCCTTCACGGTCGCGGGACCCGTGGCCGGAATGCGCAGCGGCGGCAATCCGCCGCCCGGGCGCACGGTGCACGGGCAGCGCGACGTCGGAGCGGCCTGGAACGCGAGGGTCACGTTCCGCCCCGGGCCATACACGCGGAGGGTCGGCGCGCCCTTCGTGATGTCGAGCTCGCCGCCGTCGAGCACCCCGGACGTGGCCCACACGAGCGGCGCACCCGGCTCGAGCCGGAAGAGCTGCATCGGCCCCAGGGACCCCACCACCGGGCCGCGCGGGCGCAGGCGGGTCTCGCCGCCCGACATCGCCAGGTAGCCATAGCCGTCGAGCGCCGGAAACGTCCCGCGGGCCAGATCGGGGTTCGCGTACTTGACGTACCTCTGCCCGAGGTCGCCCGACTGCTCCTGAACCACCGCCCGCTCGATCGTCTTGTTCCAGAAGTTCGTGTCCCACCAGATCGCGGTCGACGTCTTCGGATCGCCGAGAAGACCCACGTAGATGGCGGCGCGGCCGCCGTGGGCGGCCCGG
Source organism: Thermoleophilaceae bacterium (assembly GCA_035572055.1). GTDB lineage: Bacteria > Actinomycetota > Thermoleophilia > Solirubrobacterales > Thermoleophilaceae > JAICJR01. The sequence continues at coordinate 1,458 of DATNBJ010000001.1, forward strand.
TCCACCCACGCCTGGCTCGCGGGGAAGTTGGGGTCTTCCGCCGCCGTGGCCTTCTCGAGCTTGTGCAGGCTGTTGCCGGTCACGAGCGAGCTGAAGACGAGCAGCGGCACGCCGGCCGCCAAGAGCGCCGTGCGGGCGGGAAGCCGGCGGCGCAGCGCCACCGCCCCCGCGAGGGCCAGGGTCGCCCCGATCGCGAACACCAGGTGAGGACTCACTCCCAGCGACTTGCTCCGGTTGATCCAGACGATGTGCACGTTGAAGCTCGGGTTGACCATCGTCAGGGTCGGGACCAGGTCGACCGTGGCGGCGAGCCACGCCACGACCCCCCCGGCCACGGCCGTGAGCACGAGCCCGGCACGGCGGTCGAGGAACCACATCGCGGTACCGACCGCGAGCAGCGGCACGGCGTAGAAGAAGTAGCGGTCGGTGGGGCCGCTGACGAAGCGAACCGCGAACGAGCCGGTGACGTAGATCATCGCCGGCACGATCCCCGCCACGAGCAGCGCGAATGCGTGGCGTGCGGCGTCGCGGGGCCGGCCGACGGTCGCGGCGACCCACGCGAAGGTGAGCGTGGCCGGCACGAAGCCGATCGCCAGCATCACCTCGGACAGCTGCTCCCTGCCCGACCGGAACCAGCCGGACGGGAACAGTGAGCCCTGCCCGGCGACGTAGTACGCGCCCAGCACGCGGACGCTCGAGTGGACGATCAGCAGGCCGATCCCGGCGGCCGCGGCCGCCCCCCAGAGGAGCTTGTGGCGCATCAGGGCGGCCCGCAGCGACCGCTCCTGGACCAGCACAGCGAGCAGGAGCACCAGGCCCAGGAACACGAACTGCGTGCGCGCCAGGAACGCGAGCGCGATGCCGCCCAGGGCGAGCGCGTCACGCCATGGTGACGGCGCCGCAAGCGCCCGCTGCATCGCGAGCACGGCCCACACGAAGGCCGGATAGGCCACCACCTCGCTCATCACCGTCGCCGACACCGTCAGCCACGGCACCGCCACGGTCAGGGCCGCCACCAGCAGCGCGGAGAGCTGATCGCAGCGCACCTCGCGCGCCAGCAGATACGCGGGCACCGCGGTGCTGGCGAAGAAGAACGCGTAGAGATAGTGCGACGCCTGGTAGGCGTGGGCCATGGTCGCGGTGCCGAAGAGCGGCGCCGACAGGATCGGCAGCAGCTGACCGTAGGACGTGAAGTAGTAGTCGGAGAAGCGGAGCGGCCGCCCGAGGTGCCAGATGGAGATGCTCTGCTTCAGGTAGCCGAGCTCGTCCGACATGACGAAGAACTCGTGTATCCCGGACGAGTACGAGACGCTCCAGGCGAACGCGGCCCCCACGATCGCCGCGAGGCCGAGCGGGGCAGCGAGCGCCCGTGCGCGAACCGATGCGCCCGTCAGGCGACGGCGCGCCGCGTACGTAGCCATCGCATGGCCCGGTAGGTGGCAACGATCCCGCGGCTCGTGACCTGGTTCACCAGCACGGGCAGCCGGTGCCCGTTGCCGTGCTCGCGGGCGTTCTGGGCGTGCTCCTTGAACTGGCGGTCGAAGCCGCTCATGCTGAGCGAGGCGATCTCGTGCGCCATCCGGAAGCAGGACAGCTCCTCGTCGATCACGACGGGATCGGCGAGCTTGCCGAGCCGCAGGAAGAGGTCGTAGTCCATCGAGATTCGGAAGCGCTCGTCATACAGCCCGGCCTGCTCATGACCCCGCTTGTGCACGAAGGTCGCGGGCGCCGAGATGAAGTTCTGGGTCAGGTAGAGCGAGTAGCTGTAGTGATCGAGGAAGAAGTTCTTGTAGGCGGTCACGGGCTTGCGGATCTCGCGCCCGGCGCCGTCGATGATCCGGCAGCGGCCGGTCGCCCAAAGCGCGTCGGGGTGCTCCTCGAACGCCCGGGCGACCTTCGACAGCGCGCCCGGCAGGTACATGTCGTCGGCGTTCAGCCAGCCGATCACGTCGCCCTGCGCCATCCCGATCCCCTTGTTCATGGCGTCCGATAGTCCCCGGTCCGGCTCGGAGACGAACCGGATTCCCTCCGCCTTCTCGAGCAGCTCGACGGTGCCGTCGGTGGAGCCTCCGTCCACCACCACGTGCTCCACGCGGTCATAGTCCTGCGAGCGCACGCTGGCCAGCGCCTCCTCTAGGGTGGCGCGCGCGTTGAGGCATGGAGTGACCACGGTGATGGACGGACCCGGCAAGGTCGAGAAGGCTAGAGCCTGGCGTGTGCCGGCGCCGCTGGCGGCGCTGCTGGCGGCGGCCGGGCTGATGGCGCTCGCCTGGTCGCTGCTGGTGCCGGCGCTCCAGGCGCCCGACGAGGTCTTCCACTTCGGCTACACGCAGCGGCTGGTCGAGACACACGAGCTCCCCCAGACGGTGAAGACGAACGGGTTGCCGTTCTCCACCGAGGTCAAAACCGCGGGGAGCTACGCCGACCTGATCGCGCTGGTCGGCAATCTGGCGGCGCGCCCCGTGACCAACCCCGCCGTGGTGACGGCGTGGAAACGGGCCAACGCCGCACTGGCCGCGGGCGCCCGGAAGAACGGCACCGGCGCCAATCCCGCGCGCCAGAACCCGCCCCTTTACTACGTCTACGAGGCGATCCCCTACGAGATCGCCTCGCACAACAACTTCTTCGACCGCCTGTTCCTCATGCGGCTGGCGAGCATCCCGCTCTACCTGACCACGATCGTGTTCGCCTGGCTGATCGCGGGCGAGCTGCTCGGCGGGCGCCGCTGGCTCCAGACGATCGCCGCCGGAGTGGTGGCGGTGCAGCCGCAGTTCGCGTTCATCGGCTCGGCCGTGAACCCCGACGTGATGCTGGCCGCGGTGTGGGCGGCGTTCCTCTGGATGGCGGTACGGACGCTGAAGTACGGGCCCACGGTGCGGCGGATCCTGGTGATAGGAGCGCTCTGCGCCGCGTCCGTGCTCACCCACGCGCGCGGCATCCCGATCCTGCTGCCGGCGGGTCTCGCCGTGGGGATCGCGCTGTGGCGCGACCGCCCGTTCACGCCCAGGCTGCTCGCCGCCGCCGGCGGCGCCGGCGCGCTCGTGGTGGGCGTCGTGGCCGCCTACTTCGCGATCGTCTCGGGCAGCGGCGGCTCCGTGGACGGCGGCACGATCACCGCGAGCGGCGGCAGGCCGTTCTCGCTGCACCAGTTCGCCTCCTACGTCTGGCAGTTCTATCTGCCCAAGCTCTCCTTCATGGACCCGATGATCGGGCCGCACTACACGTACAGGCGCGCGTTCGTCCAGACCTTCTACGGGATCTTCGGGAACCTCGAGGTGGAGTTTCCGGCCTGGATCCACTCGGCCGAGCTGTGGTTCTCGTTCGTGCTCGTGGTCGGGGTGATCGCGGCGGTGGCGCTGCGCTGGCGCTCGGTGCGCTCGCAGTGGGCCGTCGCCGTCGTGCTGCTGTCGGCGATCCTCGGGATGCTCGCCGGCCTGCACGTGGCCGCCTACCGCGGCATGCTCGTCAACCCGGTCGACCCGATCATCGTCGGCCGCTACCTGTTCCCGCTGATCACGCTGTTCGGCGCGGCGGTGGCGATGGTGGTGTCGATCCTGCCGCGGCGCATCGGGCCGCTCGTGGGCGTGACGATCGTGATGCTGGGACTCGCGCTCGAGCTGGCCGGCCTCGGGATGACGGCTGCGAGGTTCTATGCGTAGGACCGTGGTGATCGTGGCCGCCGCCGTGCTCGCGCTGTTCGCGGGCGTCAAGTTCGTGCCGTGGCTCACCACGAAGCAGGACGTGCTGCTGTCCTCCCCCACCAGCCCGCCGCTGTTCAGCGGGCAGACGGAAGTGCCGCTCGCTCCCGAACAGGAGCTCTGCGTGAACCCGGTGGACCTCGCGCCCGGCTACCACACCGCGCACCTGCTGGTGAGCGGGCCCGCGCGGCTCGCCCTGACGATCACGGCACCCGGCTACTCGGCGACCGCGCGGGCGAGCGGCAAGGGCGGGCCGGTGGTCGTGGTGCCGCTGCCGAAGCTGCCGCGGAGTGCCCAGGGCGTGGCCTGCATGCGCAACGAGGGCTCGCAGCCGTTCCAACTGGAGGGCAACGTGGAGGCGCGCACCCAGTCGCGGCCCGCCACCCTGCTCGACGGCAGGCGGATCCAGGGCGACGTCCCGCTCTCGTTCTGGCGCGGCAGGTCCCAGTCGCGCGCCGCGGCGCTGCTCGACGCGATCCCGCGGATGAGCGTCTTCAAGCCGCTGGGCGAGCGGTTCTTCTGGCTGCTTCTGGCCCTCGTGGTCCTGGCCGTGCCGGCTCTGGTGATCACCGCGCTCGTCAGCGGGCTGCGCGAGGACTAGGACGCAGGGCGCGGCCGCTCGGAGCCGAACACGGCCACGTCGTGGAACGTGTTCGCCAGCAGGCGCGGATACACCCGCGATGCGCGGAACAGCTCGGCCTTCACGCGCCCGCGCAACCGCATCAGCTCCCAGGCCTCGGGGTAGTGCCGCACCGACCAGATCCCCTTGTAGAGCTCCCAGGGGTTCGTCGCCTCGATGTAGTCGATGCCCGGCTCGAGTCCGTGGGTCGGGCTGAGCGGCTCGCTGACCACGAGCCGGCCGGCGGCCATCAGGATCGCCACGCGGTTCTCGAAGCTCGGGTAGGCCTCGTTGTGGAGGTTCACGCCGATCGTGGTGCCGCGCAGCAGCTCCCTCAGGTCCTCGAGCGAGGTGCCGTGACCCACGTGGAGCAGGTCGGTCTTGTGCTTCGACATCTCGAGCATCCACTCGCGGTGCGGTGTCGAGCGGCCGATGAAGAGCGGCCGCACGCCGGGATCCGTCGCGATCTCGTCCACGTAGAGCGAGTCGGCCACCGGCAGCGGCACCGAGCGCCACACCGGCAGGATCGCCGACGCCGCCGGGATCACCAGCGGGTCGAAGCACACGATGCGGTCGAAGTTGGCGCGGTCGGCAGCGCGCAGGTACTCGAGCCGGCGGACCAGATCCGGGTGCGGATCGGTCTCGCTGCCGCGCGGCAGCGGCTCGGTGAGCCAGCCGAGCGTGAGCGCGTGCAGGCCGTTGAACGCGCGCGCGGGGATCAGCTCGGGCCGGAACACCAGCACCACGTGCGGGTCGAAGGCCCGCACGCGCTCGACCATCGCGTGCGCGTCGGCGCCCGAGCGGAAGTCGAAGAACGCCGGGCTGGCCCAGGCGCTCGGCTCCTCGAGCGCGCACTGGTGGAAGTAGGTGGTCTGCCCGACGAGAGCGAGACGCAGCAGCTCGCCGGGCTCGGGCAGCGGATAGCCCAGCTCGCGGAGACGGTTGCGGACGCGCTCGGGGATCAGCTCCGTGGCCTCGGGCGCCGCCGGTGGCGCGACGATCACTTGCGGCGTCCCAAGCTGAGCCGCTTCTTCGTCCGCTGCATGGAGCTGGCCACCCGGAAGGCGCGGCTGGCGCGGAAGACCTCGAGCTGCTCGGTCATGTAGTTCTCGGACACCCTGCGCCGGTCCATCTCGGCGCGCTGGGCCTCGGCGGCGCTCCACGCGTGGCGCATGATGTGGCGGGCGCTCGTCACCGGGTCGCCGGGCGCCGAGCCCGCGATGGCACGCAACGCCGCCGCCATCTCGGCGGACGTCTCCTCCCACGAGGGCCAGGCGCGCGCGGTCTCGAGCGCGTTCGCGCGCAGCTCGTTCAGGAAGTCGCGATCGGCGGCGAGCAGGTCGAGCCAGCGCGCCACGCCGGGGAGGTCGTCGAAGTCGGAGACCACGCCGTTGTGGAGGTGCGCCACGTACTCGTCATGGCCGGTTACGGGCGTCACCACGCAGGTCGCACCGAGATGGAAGCCCTCGAGCGGGGGTCCGAACATCCCCTCCACGCGGGAGAGCTTCAGAACGACGTCCGCCTCGGCAAGCTCCCCGACGAACCCCGGCTCGTCCAGCGGTCCGATCGCGCGATCCACGCCATAGTCGACGTCCGGCTCGAGTGGCCGAGGCGACACCAGAGTCGTGCGCAGCGGCGCCCGCGCCAGCTTCACCGCCTCGAGCGCGTCCGGCACCGCCTTCAGCCAGTGCTCCGGGTTGCCCTCGATCAGGACGCGCAGCGGCTCCGACGGGTCGCTGGGCCGGATCGCGGCCGGCGACCGAAACACTTCCTTGTCGATGCCGTTACGTACGTAGTGGCACTCGGCGTCGGGGCGCAGCGCGCCCAGCAGATCCATGATCCAGCGGGCCTCGGTGATGAACGAGACCGGCATGTCGTAGGTCAGCGCGGCGGCGGCGCGCTCCACCGGATCGCTCCCGAGATAGAAGCGGTCCTCCATCGATTGGACGAAGTAGCCGTAGCGGCGCGCGGGGACGTCGAACAGGCGGTACGCCGTCTCCCACCAGGTGGCGACCGCCACGTCGAAGGGCTCGCCGTCCGCGACGTCCTCCACGTGCCGCACGTCCAGATCGGCGAGCACGCCGTACGGCGCGGGCTCCGCGTCGCGGAGCGTCGTGAGGATCGTGACGTCGACGTCGGAGTGGCTCCGTGAGAGGTGCCAGGCGTGGCGCAACACGACACCCACGCCTCCAGAGAGCTGGAGGTCGGGAAGCAGGAAGCAGGCCTTCACAGCTGGCCGGAACGGTAGCCTTTTCGCCCTTGTCTGCGCGCTCACATGGGTTAGTCGCGGGCGATCTCGCGGTGACGGCGGAACAGGTGTCGAAGACGTTCCGGCTCCCTCACGAGCGGACACACACCCTGAAGGAACGGGTACTGCATCCGCGCCGCCGATCGGGCACGGAGCAGTTCCAGGCGCTCCAGGACGTGTCCTTCGAGGTCGCCAGCGGCGAGTTCTTCGGCATCGTCGGCCGCAACGGCAGCGGCAAGTCCACGCTGCTCAAGTGCCTGGCCGGGATCTATGGCGTGGACAGCGGCGAGATCCGCGTGGCCGGCAGGCTGTCGCCCTTCATCGAGCTCGGCGTGGGCTTCAACCCGGACCTCACGGCGCGCGAGAACGTGGTGATCAACGCCGTGATGCTCGGGCTCAGCCCGGTGGAGGCGCGCCGCCGCTTCGACGAGGTGCTCGCGTTCGCGGAGCTCGAGGAGTTCGTCGACCTCAAGCTGAAGAACTACTCCTCGGGCATGCACGTGCGGCTCGCCTTCGCCGTGATGGTGCAGGTGGAGGCCGAGGTGCTGCTGATCGACGAGGTGCTGGCCGTGGGCGACCTCGCCTTCCAGCAGAAGTGCTACGACGAGTTCGAGCGTATGCAGGCCGAGGGCCGCACCATCCTGTTCGTCACACACGCCATGTCGCTCGTCGAGCGCTTCTGCCACCGCGCGATGCTGCTCGAGCGCGGAAAGCTGGTGTCGGTCGGCGAGCCGCACGAGGTCGCGCAGCTCTACAACGAGGTGAACTTCGGCCGCGGGCAGAAGGCGCTCGCCGCGGCGGTGGGCGAGGGCGCGCCCGTGGAGGTGGCCGACGTCTGGTTCGAGGGAGCCGACGGCGGCCGCACCGAGACGATGGTGCAGGGAGCCGACGCCCGGCTGCTCGTGGAGATACGGGCCAACGTGGACCTGGACGATCCGATCGTCACGCTGGAGCTGAAGAACGAGGCGGACATCCGCATGTTCTCCACCAACACGAGCTGGCTCGATCGCCCGATAGGGCGGTTGCGCGCCGGCGAGCGGGCGCGCTTCTCCGTGAACCTCTCGCTGAGCCTCGCTCCGGGCCGCTACACGCCGATCGCCACCGTGCAGCGGCAGGTGGGCGGCACACGCGAGACGCTCGACCGCACCGCCAACTTCCCGGCTCTCCTGATCGAGGGCGGCGAGCGCGTCGGCGGCGGTCTCGTGGACCTGCCGCATGAGGTCGAGTTCGAGCGCCTCGGCGCCGCTCAGGAGACCACGCCGCGATGAGCGCCCAGGCCGCGCCCAACGAGCTCGTCGTCGTCCGCGGCCCGTCCGCGCTCGGCGGCGCCGGCGACGTGCGCCGCTTCTTCCACCTCACCTGGCTGCTCGCCACCACCGAGTTCAAGCTGCGCTTCTTCGGCTCGGCGCTCGGCTACGTCTGGCAGCTCGCCCGCCCGCTGATGCTGTTCGGCGTGCTCTACGCCGTGTTCACGCAGATCGTGAAGTTCGGCTCGGAGGGCGTGCCGCACTACCCCCTCTACCTGCTGATCGGCATCGTCCTGTTCACGTCATTCGGCGAGGCCACCGCCGGCTCGGTGCAGGCGGTGGTCCTGCGCGAGAACCTCGTGCGCAAGATCCAGTTCCCGCGAATGGTCATCCCGCTCGCCGTGGTGCTCACGGCCGGCTTCAACCTGATGCTGAACATGGTCGTGGTGTTCGTGTTCGTGCTGGCGTCAGGGATCGGCCCGCAGTGGACCTGGCTGGAGGTGCCGCTCATCCTGGTTCCGCTGGTGGTCTTCAGCACCGGCGTGGCAATGCTGTTGTCGGCGCTGTACGTGCGCTACCGCGACATCGGGCCGATCTGGGACGTCCTGCTCCAGATGCTCTTCTACGGCACCCCGATCTTCTATGCGGTCTCGAACATCCCGGACAACCTGCGCAAGATCGTGCTGCTCAACCCGCTGGCGTCCATCATCGAGCAGATGCGGCACGCGATCATCGGCGACGGCGTGCCGAATGCCGTGGACGCGGTGGGCAGCACGGCGCGTCTGCTGATTCCGATTGCGATCGTGATCGTGGTGGTCGCGCTCGGGTTCTGGGTGTTCAACCGCGAGGCGCCGCGCGTGGCGGAGGACCTGTAGTGGCCTCCGACGAGGCGCTGGAGGAGGCGCTGCGCGAGCGCGCGCGCCTCTGGGAGCAGCTGCACGAGCAGA
>DATNBJ010000002.1:0-12472 GCA_035572055.1 Thermoleophilaceae bacterium
TCCGGCGCTGCGGCCCCGCTCGTCGCCGAGCAGGGTGCGTCCGAGGTCGTAGGACAGCGGGGCGGTGAGCGCGCCCACTCCGAGGCACAGCGCCGCCATGCCCTTCGCTGTGGAGATGCCGAGCACGTGCAGGCTGAGCAGCAGGCCGGGCGGATGGCCGGCCACATTCACCGGGGCCGCCGGCACCATCTCGGCAAAGCGGTCGAGGAAGAAGCGGACGCCGTAGGACAGTTCCGGGAGGCCGGGCAGGTACTCGTTCGGCGCCTCGAACGAGCCACCCGGAGAGGTGTCGAAGATCGCGTACCAGTCGTGGACGCCGTGCCGCGCGAGGTTGAGGCCGAGGCCGAGCGCGAGCCCCAGCCCGAACAGGAACGCGGCGAACGCCGCCGGGCGCAGCGCTCGCGCCGCGCGCGGCGCCACAAGCGCACCGGCGGCGAGCGTGACGCCCGACAGGGCAGCGAGGGGCGATACGCGTGGCGACCACGCCATGACGAACGGCGGCAGGTCGGTGCCGAGCTTGCCGGTGGCCGCCCTGATCGAGAGCCCCGCCACCACCGTGGCGGCCGCGCCAAAGGTGACGATTCGCGAAACGAGCGGCGCGGCGGACCAAAACGCGGAGCGCGGCTGGGATGCTCGCTGCATGACCGCGCGCATCGCGCTAGCGATGACCGTGCTGGCCGTTCTCGCGGCCGGCTGCGGGTCGGAGAGCGTCCACCAGCTGCCGCCCGCCGCCGAGCCTCCCCAATCGCCTCCGGCAACGGCCCAGCCCGCTGGCCGCGTGACGGCGGTCGGGTCCCAGCCCGAGGGCGTGGTCGCGGCCCGCGGTCGCGTGGCGGTCGCACTGCGCAACCCGGACCGGCTGGCGATCGTCGACGGCGGCAGCGGCGCGGTGCTCAAGGACGTTCCGTTGCCGGGCGCGGCGCGGCATCTCGCGCTCGCCTCGTCTCGCGGGCCCGTGCTCGTGCCGCTGGAGGACGCGAACAGCCTGCTCGCCGTGTCGCTGTCCGGACGGGTGGTCGCCAGCGTCGCGGCGGGCGACCACCCGCACGACGCCGCTTCGGCAGCGGGCGCCTGGTTCGTAGGTGACGAAGGTGGCAACCGGGTGTCGGTGGTCCGGGCGGGGCATCCCGCCGGCGGCTTCCCGGTCGCCACCCAGCCCGGAGGAATCGTCGGGCTCGGCCGCTCCCTCGCCGTGGTGTCCGTGCGCGAGCGCCGGCTCGAGCTCTACGACGCGCGCACGCTCCGCCGGATCGGCGGCGCGCCGGCGGGGGTTGGTCCCACGCACGCGGTCTGCGCCGCGCCCGCGGGTCGCTGTTACGTGCTCGACACCCGCGGCGGGGCACTGCTCGTGTACGCGACAGCGCCTCATCTCGAGCCCACTCGCCGCCTGTACCTCCCGGGCGGCCCGTACGGCGTGGCGATCGACAACCGCCGGCACCGTCTATGGATCACGCTGCCGGCTCTCAACGAGCTGGTGGAGCTCCCCGCGCATGGACGGCCGCACGTGCTGCGGCGCTTCCACACCGTGCGCCAACCCGACAGCGTGGCGGTGGACGACGGCAGTGGCCGCGTGTTCGTCACCGGGCGGGCGGACGGCGTGCTCGAAGCGATCGATGCCGGATGAGCCGCGCGAGGTAGACCAGCCCGGAGGCCAGGAAGAAGCCGGCGGTCAGCAGCAGCCAGTTGCGCGCATCGCCCTCCACGTGGTGGCCGGTGGCATTCACGTAGGTGCGGTCGGCCTTCACGAAGATCAGCGGGAAGTAGACGAGCAGAAGCAGGCCGGAGAGCAGCGCAGGCACGCGCACGTGGTTGATGGCGGGTGGTCCCAGCTCCCGCCGCGCAAGCCAGTCGGCGGCCGAGTAGAGCGGCACCAACACGAGGTCGTGCAGCAGCGCGGCGCCCACGAACCAGATCACGAAGTTCTCCACGAACCGGCTGGAAAGGATCTGCGCGAGCGCGTAGCCCGCGACCGCGAACGCCGCCGCGTGAACCAGCAGGTGGAGCGGGCCGGCACGGTAGAGCTTTCGCATCATGCCTCCACGAAGCGGATGGCCTTCACCCACTTCGTGTTGTGCACTCCGGGCAGCGCGGGCACGATCAGGCGGGCGGGATAGCCGTGGTCGAGCGACAGGTCGACGCCGTTCACCTTCAGCGCGAGCAGCGAGCGCGGGTCGTGCGACTGGTCGTGGTTCAGCGTCACCTGCCGGAAGGCGCCCCTGGGCTGGAGCGACTCCACGCGCATCAGCATTCCCGGCGGCGCTCCGGCCATCTCGGCGAGATCGGCCAGCCGCACACCAGTCCAGCGCTGCATGGTGGTCCAGCCTTCCACGCAGGCGATCGGCAGGTCGTAGGTGTGCTGTGGCAAGCGCAGGAGCTGCTCGCGGGTGAAGCTCAGCGGCTGCGGTGCGTCGAGCGCCAGCCGCCACGAGTCGCCGGTCGATCCGGGCGGGATCCCCGCTGTCCTGGCGGTCTTGTTCACCTGGAAGTCGTTCGGGCCGGTGCCGAACACCCGCCCGCGCGGAGCCAGCAGTGCCACGCGGCGCAGCGGCCCGCCGATCGTCTCCCCGGCGGTGACCGCCAACAGCGTGAGCGAGCCGGCGCCCACGAGGCCGAGCAGGCCGCGGCGGCTCAGGGTGGGGTCAGCGGGATCGGCCGGAGCCAAGCCGTCGGGCTCGTAGGGCTCGGCGGCAGTGTCGCGCAGGCGCTGTCTCAGCGGCCGCGTGACGCCGCGCTCGCGGAACGCGCGCACGATCACCGGCGTCTTCACGGTTACGTGGGCGAAGAGAGCGGCCAGGAACACCCAGGCGCCGTAGTAGTGCGCCTGGAGGAAGCTGAAGTGCCAGGGGTAGTAGACCTGGATGTTCAAGATCCCGGTGGCGAACTCGAACAGCGCGCCGCCCACGAGCAGCAACAGCGACGCGCGCTCGACCGCCATCGCCGGGCTCTTCACGGGCGGCCAGGCGAACAGCCGCGGGATCACCGACCACAGCTTCGCCAAGAGCAGCGGCACCGCCACGATGCCCACGTTCACGTGCAGACCCTGGTTGAGCGCGTACAGCCAGCTCGGGCTGGTGGGCCAGCTGAAGATGAAGGGCTGGAAGTCGTGGGTGGGGTCGAGGATCGCGTTGTGGCCGAGATCGGGCTGGTACGCCGTGTGCGAGAGGAAGCCGGTGGCGCCCACGATCAGGAGCAGCGGCAGCAGCAGGCTGCCGAGCACGGATGTGAGCCAGGGGCCGCGCAGCGGGCTGCGCCAGAACCCGGGCCGGAATGGGCCGGGCGGGCGCTTCATGCTCCCCTGAGCAGTGCGAACCAGCGCTCGCGGTCACGCCAGCGCTCCTCCACCGTGAACCCCGCGTCGGCAGCGAGCTGATCGACGGAGTCGGCGCCGACCCGCGCCCAGTTGAACGCTTCCACGACGCGCACTCCGCCGCCGGGCGGCTCCAGCTCGACGAGCGCCAGACCGCGCGGACGCAGCAGGGCGGAAACGCGGGTGAGCAGCGGCACCGGACGGCCGCCGATGCCGATGTTCCCGTCGAGGAGCAGCGCGGAGCCCCACTCTCCCGCACCGGGCAGACGATCGAAGATCGAGCGCTCGATCACCAGCGCTCCGCGGCGGCGGGCGAGGCGGATCGCGTGGGGCAACACGTCCACGCCCACCGCCAGCACTCCGCGCCGAGCCAGCGCGCCGACGTGGCGGCCGGGGCCGCAGCCCACGTCGAGCACCGGCCCCTCCACGCGGTCGAGCACCCGCTCGTCCACGGCGGTGGTCGGGCCCAGCCAACGCTGAAGCGCCAGGGGGTCGTCGAGCGCAAGCGCGTAGGCGGCGAGCGCGACTGTCACGCCGCGGCCCTCAGAGCCGTGGCGAAGTGCGAGCGCGGTGCGAGCCGCGCGACGGCGCGCGCGTCCTCGAACACGTCGATGTCGCGGAGCGGTGGCAGGAGGGTCACGGACAGGCCATGCTCGGCCAGCCGGCCGAGCTGCGCCCGGCAGGTGTCATCCGAGCTCATCGGCACGCCCTCGAACAGCTCGCGCCGGGGCTCGCGCAGGCCGATCGCCCAGTAGCCGCCGTCCAGCGCAGGGCCGACGACCGCATCGGCCTCCTCGAGCTCGGTGAGCGCGAGGCGGAGCAGCGCGGGGCTGAGCTGCGGCGTGTCCATGCCGATCAGCACGGCCGGGCCGCCCACGTCCTCGAACGCCGCGGCGAGGCGCTCGTCGAGGCCGGCGCCGCGCTGGGGCACGATCTGGAACCCGGCCGGGAGCCAGGGACCCGGCTCCCCTTCGAGCGCCAGAACCCGGCGCTCCGCCGGCACGCGCGCCACGCAGGAGAGCGTGTCCCGCAGCGATGCCTCTGCGAGCTGCGCCGCCGCGGCAGGCGTGAGCGGAGGGGAGAGGCGAGTCTTGGAGCGCCCCGGCTGCGGCGCCTTGGCGATCACGATCACGGTCACGCGAGCACCGCCGCCATGTCCCTCAGCGCCCTCGCCGTACCGCGCACGCTCCCGCTCACCTTCGAGCGGCCGCCCACGCGTCGCAGGTAGGGGACCGGCAGCTCTCCGACGGCCCAGCCCTCTCGCGCCGCCCGAATCACCATCTCGAGTGGCCAGCCGAAGCGCCGGTCGCGGATGCCGAGGTCGAGCAGCGCCAGGCGGCGCGCCACTCGCATCGGGCCGAGGTCCGTCAGCGGCGCGCTCGTGCGGCGGCGGAGCTCGGCCGCCAGCGCGCGGTTGGCGAGCCGGGCGTGCCAGGGCCAGGCACCCGGCTCGGGCGTCCGCGCTCCGAGCGCCAGGTCCATGCGACCGGTCGCCACCGCCTCGACCAGCCCTGGGAGATCACGCGGATCGAGCGATCCGTCGCAGTCCATGAAGCACACGAGCTCCGAGCCCGCGGCCGCGAGCCCGGCCCAGCACGCCGCGCCGAAGCCAGTTGCCGGCTCTTCCACCACGCGTGCGCCCAGAGCCGCGGCGATCGCGCCGGAGCCGTCGCTCGATCCGTTGTCCACGACAAGCGGGTCGAATCCGCCCGGCATGCGGCCGAGAACCCACGGGAGCGCCTCGGCTTCGTCGAGCACCGGGAGGATGACCTCTGGCATGGCGGCGAGCGTATGGCCGGGAGACCGAGTTTCCCATTACGCAATGAGAAACCACGTAGCGTGGCCGCCGTGATCCTCGTGACCGGCGGAGCCGGCTTCATCGGCTCCCACATAGTCGATGCGCTGCGTGCCGACGGGCGGGACGTCCGGGTGCTCGACGTGCGTGAGCGGGGCGACGACGTCCGCGATTTGGCCACCGTCGAGCGCTATCTCGATGGGGTGACCGCGGTCTGCCACCAAGCGGCAATGGTCGGCCTCGGCGTGGACATGGCCGACATCACCGACTTCGTGGCCCACAACGACCTCGGCACGGCCACGCTGCTCAAGGCGCTGGCGGCGCGCCGCTTCCGCGGCGGCCTGGTGCTCGCAAGCAGCATGGTCGTGTACGGCGAGGGCCGGTACGCCTGCGCGGCGCACGGCGAGCTTGCCGCGCCCCCGCGAGTGCCGGGCGACCTCGAGGCCGGGCGCTTCGACCCGCGCTGCCCGGACTGTGGAGGACCGCTCGAGCCGCTCGCCGTGAGCGAGGATGCGCCGCTGCGGCCGGCCAGCGTCTACGCGGCCACGAAGGTGCACCAGGAGCACCTCTGCTTCGCGTTCGCGCGGGAGACCGGCGTGCCGGTCACGGCGCTCCGCTACCACAACGTCTACGGGCCTCGGATGCCGCGCGACACGCCCTACGCGGGGGTGGCCGCGATCTTCATGAGCTCTCTTGCCCGCGGCGAGCCGCCGCGAGTGTTCGAGGACGGTCATCAGCGTCGCGACTTCGTGCACGTGCGCGACGTCGCCCGAGCCAACGTGCGCGCGCTGACCGGCGAGCCCTACGACGGGGCACTGAACGTGGCGAGCGGGAGGCCGCGCACGGTCCACGAGATGGCGGACGCGCTCACGGACGCGTTCGGCCGCGACGCACCGCGACCCGTGACCACCGGGCAGTGGCGAGCGGGCGATGTCCGTCACGTGTTCGCATCGAGCGAGCGCGCCGCCGCAGAGCTCGGGTTTCGCGCCGAAGAACCCTTCACCCAGGGAATGGGCGAACTCGTAAACGAACGATGAACAATCCGAGTGAGCGGCGGTTTTCACCAGGACCGCTGACAGAATCGACTTGATGAACCGGCATGCGCGTGGCTCCGTCTTGGTGGTGGACGACGAGCCCACGATCGGCGACGTGGTCTGTCGTTATCTGGACCGAGCGGGCTACGAGACGCGCGTCGCGCGTGACGGCCACTCGGCACTCGAGCAGGTGGAGCAGCACTCGCCGGACCTTGTGGTGCTCGACCTGATGCTCCCGGGCGTGGAGGGACTCGAGGTCATGCGCCGCATCCGCGACCGCGATCGCAAGCACACCGCGATCATCCTGCTCACCGCCAAGGGTGAGGAGACCGACCGCGTGGTGGGACTGCGGCTCGGCGCGGACGACTACGTGGTGAAGCCGTTCTCGCCGGCCGAGCTCGTGGCCCGGATCGACGCTGTCCTGCGGCGGGTGGACACGTCACCGACGCAGGAGCCTCCGCTCGAGTTCGACGGGTTGACGGTCGATCCCAGCGCACGCCGCGTGACCGTCCATGGGGAGGAGGCGCAACTCACACAGCGTGAGTTCGACCTGCTCGTGTTCTTCTGCCGGCACCCGGGCCAGGCCTTCACGCGCCAGCAGCTCATGGATCAGGTTTGGCAGTACTCGTTCTACACCGACACCTCCACGGTCACGGTGCACATCCGGCGACTGCGCTCGAAGATCGAGCCCGATCCCGCCGTGCCGCGCTTCATCGAGACCCTGTGGGGAGTGGGCTACAGGTTCCAGCCGTGATGCGGCGCGGACTCCTGCTCGCGCTAGCCGCCGCGGCGGTGGCCGCCGGCGTTGCCGGGGTCGTCTACGGGCACAAGGCAGGCCGCGAGACGGTCGCCATCCTGGCGCCACTCGGGCTCGTCACCGTCGCCGCGACCTACGCGCTGATCCGCAATCGCGAGCGGGTCGGCAGCCTGCGGCGGCAGGTGCTCGTCTCGGGCGCGGTGATAGTCGGCCAGCTCCTCATTGCCGTGGCGCTGTTCGACTGGCTGATGCTGGTATCGCACATGGACGTGCTCTTCACCGTGGTGGCCGTCGTGTACAGCTCGCTGCTGGGGCTCTGGGCGGCGGGCGCGCTCGGCAGGCGCGTGATGGGCGACGTGGACGCCGTGCGCGCCGGACTGACCGCGGTGGGTGACGGCTCGCGCGAGGTCCACATATCCACGAGCGGGCGCGACGAGCTGGCGCAGCTCGGCCGCGACGTGGAGAGCATGGTCGCCCGGCTCAACGAGGAGGAGAAGATGCGCTGGGCGGCCGACGGGGCGCGCCGCCACCTCCTGGCGGCCGTGTCTCATGACCTGCGCACGCCGCTCGCCTCGATCCAGGTGCTGGCCGAGGCGATCGAAGACGACATCGTGGACGAGCGCACGCTCCGCGAGTACGTGTCCCGGCTGGCGATTCACGTGCGCGCGTTGAGCGCGCTCATCGACGACCTGTTCGAGCTGTCGCGGCTGGAGGCGGGGGACATCTCCTGGACGATGGAGCAAGTGGCCATCGGCGAGCTGCTCGAGGAGACCGTGGACGCGATGCGCCCGCACGCCGACGCCAGTGGCCTCGCGGTGCTGATCGACATCGACGGCTCGCCCGCCTATGCGCGCGCGAACCCGGAGCAGATCCAGCGCGTGCTGTTCAACCTCATCCAGAACGCGATTCGGCACACGCCGGCGGACGGCAGCATCACGGTGCGGGCCGAGCCCTGCGACGCCGAGGTCGAGATCGAGGTCGCCGACACCGGCGAGGGCATCGATTCGGTCGATCGCGAGCGCGTGTTCGACGCGTTCGTCCAGGGCAGCGACCGCAGCGCGCGCACGAACGGCAGCGCGGGTCTCGGGCTATCGATCGCGCGCGCGATCGTGGAGGCGCACGGCGGGCGAATATGGCTCGCCGGCGAAGACGCGGGAGCCGGGACTCGCGTGCGCTTCAGCCTGCCGCGCGCGTAGCCGGTCGCGGCCGCCGGGGCCGCCTGGCAGAAATCGTCCGCATGTTGTCCTTGCGGACAAACACCACCCACGCGATGATGCCCCGCATGAAGACCAGGCGCATCGTGTTCGTGGCGTTTCCCGAGGTGCAGGCGCTGGACGTGTTCGGGCCCAGCGAGGTGTTCTCGATGGCCCGCCGCTACAGCAGCGCGCGCTACGACATCGAATTCGTGGCGGTGGAGCCGTCCATCGTCACCTCGAGCGGCGTGACCCTGCAGATGCACTCCACGCTGGCCGACTGCGCGGGGCCGATCGACACGCTCATCGTCGCCGGCGGCGACGCCGTCCGGGACGCCGTGAACGACGGGGCGCTCGTCGCGTGGCTGCGCGCGGCGGCCACGCGCTCGCGACGGGTGGCGTCCGTCTGCTCCGGCGCCTTCCTGCTCGCGAGGGCCGGACTGCTCGACGGCCGCCGCGCCACCACCCACTGGGAGGCGTGCGAGCTGCTCGCCCAGGCGTTCCCGCAGATCACGGTGGACCCCGATCCGATCTTCGTGCGGGACGGCAACGTGTTCACCTCGGCGGGCGTGACCGCCGGCATCGACCTTGCCCTGGCGCTCGTGGAGGACGACCACGGACCCGAGATCTCACGGATGGTGGCGCGCCAGCTCGTGCTCTTCCTCCGTCGCCCCGGCGGCCAGTCGCAGTTCAGCGCCGCCATGGCCAGCCAGCCCGCCGAGCGCGAGCCGCTGCGCGAGGTCCAGCAGTGGATGTCCGACAACCTCGATGCCGACCTGTCGGTGCCCGCGCTCGCGGAGCGCGCCCACATGAGCGAGCGCAACTTCGCCCGCGCGTTCAAGCGCGAGGTGGGCATGACGCCCGCGACGTACGTGGAGGCGCTGCGCGTGGAGCGCGCCCGCGGCCTGCTCGAGACGAGCCACGCGGCCGTGGACCACATCGCCGTGCGCTGCGGCTTCGGCACCGTCGAGACCATGCGCCGCTCGTTCAGACGAAGGCTCGGGGTGAGCCCCGGCCACTACCGCGAACGCTTCCGCCCGGCGGGCGGCGGCAGGATCGAGAGGGTTGCCTGATGAAGATCGCGATTCCCATTTTCGACCGCATGACCGCGCTCGACTGCATCGGCCCGTACGAGGTGCTGTCGCGGATCCCGGGCGCGGAGGTGACGTTCATCGCCTCGGAGACTGGGCCGAAGCGCGCCGACACGAACATGCTGTCCGTGAGCGCCGACGCGACCCTCGCGGAGCTTCCCAACCCCGACGTCATCCTGATCGGAGGCGGCTATGGCACGCGCTCGCTGATGAAGGACCCGGAGATGCTCGACTGGGTGCGCACCGCGCACGAGACCTCGCAGTGGACCACCTCGGTCTGCACGGGCGCGCTCGTGCTGGGCGCCGCCGGGATCCTCGACGGGCTCGAGGCCACCACCTACTGGACCGAGCTCGAGACCCTGCGCCAGTTCGGCGCCACACCAGTGAGCGAGCGCTTCGTCGAGCAGGGCAAGGTCATCACCGCCGCGGGCGTGTCCGCCGGCATCGACATGGCCCTGATGCTCGCCGCTCGCATGACCGCGCCCGAGGTCGCTCAGGCGATCCAGCTCGGCATCGAGTACGACCCGCAGCCGCCGTTCGATACCGGCTCGCCCGCGAAGGCGCCGCAGGAGATCCAGGACCTCGTCCGCGCCGCCCAGCGGGCGGAGGAGCAGGCCGCCGCGTAGATACAGTGGCGGCCGTGACGAGCTGGAGCGAGGTCGAGGCCGAGGCACCCGAGCTTGCGGCTCTCGCGCGCGGCTTCTTCGACGCGCACAAGCACAAGACCATGGCCACGCTCCGGCGCGACGGCTCGCCGCGGATCAGCGGGATCGAGGTGGAGTTCGAGGACGGCCAGCTCCTCATCGGGAGCATGTGGAAGGCGGTGAAGGCGCTCGACCTCCAGCGCGACCCGCGCTTCGCCATCCACAGCGCATCCGAGGACCCGGACGTCTGGACGGGCGATGCCAAGGTGGCCGGCACCATGGAGGAGGTCGACCCGCCGGAGGGCAGCGAGTCGCACCGCTTCCGTGCCGACATCACCGAGCTCGTGGTGGTGCGCCACGGTGAGCCCAAGGACCACATCGTGGTCGAGTCGTGGCATGCGGGCCAGGGCGTGACGCGGCGGAAGCGGTACTAGCCATGGCCGTGGACGTCAGGCCCGAGCCGTTCGAGAGCGACGTGGCTCGGCAGCTGGTCGCCGGCTTCGAGGCCGCCATCCGGGAGCGCTACGAGGGCTGGACTCCGCACATCGGGCCCACGGCCACGGCGGCGGACTTCTCCCCACCCGCGGGGAACTTCCTCGTGGCCTACCTCGACGGCGAGCCGGTGGGCTGCGGCGGGCTGAAGCGGCTCGAGCCCGGCACCGTGGAGATCAAGCGCGTGTACGTGCGGCCCGACGTGCGTGGGAGCGGCGTGTCGCGAGCCCTGCTGACCGCACTCGAGGACGCCGCGCGCGACGCCGGCTACGCGCTGATCAGGCTCGACACGGGCAACAACCAGCCGGAGGCGCTGAAGCTCTTCCAGACATCGGGCTACGACCCGATCCCGGACTACAACGACAATCCCTGGGCCAGCTACTGGTTCGAGAAGCGGCTCAGCCCGTCTTCGCGGGCCAGCCCTCACGCGGATTCGGCAACGGCGTGACCGTCTGCTCGATGCGGTCGCGCAGGTGCTCGAACGCCGGCGGCAGCGAGAGCCGCTCGCCCAGGTGCTCGGCCGGCTCGTCGGTCGCGAAGCCGGGCCCGAGCGTCGCGATCTCGAACAGCACGCCGCTCGGCTCGCGGAAGTAGATCGAGCGGAAGTAGAAGCGGTCGATGACCGGCGTGGGGTGGAGGCCCGCGTCGAGCACGCGCTCGCGCCACGCCTCGTGCTCGTCCATCGGCGACGCCCACGCCACATGGTGCACGGTGCCGGCGCCCTGGACGCCGCGCGCGTCCGAGACGTCGTAGTGGTAGAAGCCGCCGCGGCGGCTGCCGCGTGCCTCGTACGCGTTCTCGGCATCGCGCTCGAACTCCAGCGTCCGCTCGAGCAGCTCGCGGCTGCGCTCCGGCTCGACGCTGTACGCGCGCACGCGATCGAACCCCTGCAGGGCGACCTCGGCGGGGATCTCGGGATGGTCGGCGATCAGTGGCTCGTCGCCCGTGTCGGTCACGCGGAGCTCGAGGCCGAGGCCCTCCGGGTCGGCGAACACCAGCCCGCCGTCGCCGCGTGAGGTGTCCACGCCCTCGTCGCGCAGGCGCTGCTCCCAGAACTCGATCGCGTCCTCCGAGGCGACGCGATAGCCCACGCGGTGCACCATCCCGGCGCCGGCCCGGCCCTTCATCGCACCCGGGTACTCGAAGAACGTGAGGTCGGAGCCGGCCGAGCCCTTCTCGTCGGCATAGAAGAGGTGGTAGACGGTCGGATCGTCCTGGTTGACCGTCTTCTTCACCAGTCGCAGGCCCATGACGCGCGTGTAGAAGTCGACGTTCTGCGGGGCGTTGCCGGTGATGGCCGTGACGTGGTGGATTCCTTCGAGCTTCATCGCTGCTCCTCTTTCGCCGTTCGCCGCCCACCACGATAGCCAGGCGGTTAACCCGCCGAAAGCGGCGGGAAACCGCACGCGTTCCCGCTGGGGTGCCGTATGGGAACGGGTCGGTTGCGCGGTCAAGCTCCTGGTGCACCGCTTAACCGGACACAGGAGATTGGGCCATGCACGTTTCCACCACCCCCGCCGTCGCCCCAGCTGTAGGTGACCTTCGCTCGCGCCTCACGGGCGATGCCTACACGCCGAGCGACGAGGCCTATGGCGTCGAGCGCCTGGCCTGGAACCTCACCGCCGACCAGAACCCGCCGCTGATCGCCGTCGTCGAGACCGCGCAGGACGTGGTGGAGGTCGTGAACTACGCCCGCGCGAACGGTCTTCGCGTTGCGCCGCAGGGCACCGGCCACGGGGCCGCCGCCCTCGAGTCGCTCGAGAGCACAATCCTTCTGAAGACCACCCGCATGCGCGGCGTGACCATCGACGTCGAGGGCCGCAGCGCGCGCGCCGAGGCCGGCACGATCTGGACCGACGTGACCGAGCCCGCCGCCGAGCACGGCCTCGTGGCGCTTCACGGCTCGTCGCCGAACGTCGGCGTGGTCGGCTACACCCTCGGTGGCGGCATGGGCTGGCTGGCCCGCAGCCACGGCCTGGCCGCTAACAGCGTCACGGCGATCGAGATCGTGACCGCGGACGGACGCCTCCACCGCATCGACCACGAGACCGAGCCCGAGCTCTTCTGGGCCGTCCGCGGCGGCGGCGGCAGCTTCGGCATCGTGACCGCGATCGAGTTCGACCTCTACCCGATGACCGAGATCTACGCCGGCTGGCTGA
>DATNBJ010000003.1:0-5594 GCA_035572055.1 Thermoleophilaceae bacterium
CACGATCCGGATGGTGCCCCAGATCCTCAGCGCGCCGCTGCTGGCGTCGGTGCTGTCGGAGCGCACGCAGTGGTGGGAGGGAGAGGGCCCGATCCCCGACGCCCAGCTCGACACGATGGCGCGCGAGCTCGACATCGGCCGCTGGCTCATGCGCTGCGCGATCTGGGGCGACGAGGCCGTGGTCGATCACAACTTCGCGAAGATCAAGGCGGCCTTCTCGGAGATCGGCGAGGTGGACGTGTGGGGCACGAAGGTCGCGCCGGAGGACATTCCCTCGCTGGAGAACCCGCACGAGCGCGTGCAGGGCGGCGTGCCCTCGCTCGACCTGAACGCGATGGCCGGCTGGTACGGCGGCGAGGAGGGAGGCCACGTCGGCTTCTCGCCGATCTCGCCGCTGCGCTCCGCCGATGCCCTGGAGCTGCGCGACCTGCTGCGCTCGGGCATCGAGGCCGCAGGGCTCGACTACATGGCCGCCTTCCTGCCCGTGAGCGCGCGCAGCTTCGCGCACATCACCCTGGTCATCTTCGACACCAAGGACGAGGCCCAGGCGCGCGCCGCCTACGACGTGTCCAAGAGGCTCGTCGTGGAGGCGGCCAAGCTCGGCTTCGGCGAGTACCGCGCGCATCTCGACTTCATGGACCTCGCCGCCGACCAGTACTCCTGGAACGACCACGCGTACATGCGCTTCTGCGAGCGGATCAAGGACGCGCTCGACCCGGACGGGATCCTCGCGCCGGGCAAGCAGGCGATCTGGCCGCGGTCGATGCGCACCGAGCGCTGACGGTGCGGCTGGTCGAGATCGGCGAGGACCGCCGGCTGGCGGTGGTGGAGCGGGACGTTCCGGCGCCCGGCGCGGGCCAGGTCGTCATCGACGTGGCGTTCTGCGGCATCTGCGGATCCGACCTGCACTTCCGCGACGTGCCCGAGCTGTTCCCCGCGGGCACTGTGCCGGGGCACGAGATGTCGGGGCGCATCTCGTCGGTCGGGCCGGACGTGGAGCGCTGGGAGGTCGGCGATCGCGTGTCCGTGCTGCCGTTCGCGCAGTGCGGGGAATGTGCGGTGTGCCTGAGCGGCAACGAGCAGGTGTGCGCCTCGGCCGTGCCCGACGGCGTGGGTCTCGGCACCGGGCGGCCCGGCGCGTACGCCGAGCGTCTGATCGTGGACGAGCGGATGCTGTTCGCGTTGCCGGACCAGGTCTCTGACCAGGCGGGAACGCTCGTGGAGCCGCTGGCGGTGGGGGTGCGGGCGGTGGACCTCGCGGCCGTGCCTCTCTGGGACCCCGTGGTGGTGCTCGGCGCCGGGCCGGTGGGACTGCTGACGGCGCTCGTCCTGAAGGCGCGCGGCTACCAGCGCGCGACGATCGTCTCCCGCAACCCGGTGCGTGCGGAGAAGGCGATCCGGCTGGGCCTGAACGTCGCCTCGCAGAGCGGGATCGAGGAGGACGCCGCGGCGCTCGGTGGCGTCGCCTGCGTGTTCGAGTGCGCGGGCACACCGGACGCGGCGCGCCTCGCCGTGGACCTGCTGCGCCCGCTCGGGCAGGTGGTGCTGGTCGGAATGTCGATGGAGCCGCTCGACCTGGCGGCGCCCCCGCTGATCATCAAAGAGGTGACGATCCGCGGCGTGCTCACCTACACGCGCTCCCAGTTCGCCGACGCGATCGACCTGCTGGCCACCGGCGAGGTTCCCGGCGAGGAGCTGATCACCGCAACGGCGCCGCTCGAGCAGGCGGAGTCGATGTTCCAGACGCTGACGTCGCCGGGCAACGAGCACGTGAAGGTCGTTCTGCAGCCTTGAAGGGGGTGGGCCGATTTAGCGGTCATAGTGACCCATAAGTCGGCCCACCCCTCAGCGGCGACTGACGAACAGCCGGATCCCGGCGATCGCGACCACGGCAACCACGACGATGAGCACGCGCAGGACACCGTGGGCGAAGTGCGCGCTGTCGCGCACCAGCAGGCGACGGGCCACGAGCAGCGCGAGAAACACCGCTGCCACGCCGGGTCCGAGGCCACGCCGCATGGCGCGAGCCTAAGCCCGCCACATAAGTGGCGCACTTAGACTGGGCCGCGGCCATGCCCAGTCACAACGTCGAGATCGTGCGCCGGTTCGCCGAATGCTGGGAGCGGGGCGAGTGGGAGGAAATGGTCGACCTCGCCGATCCGCGCGTCGAGCAGCACGGGACGGTGGGCGGCGTTGAAGAGGGCAACGTCAGGTTCGGCGTCGACGCGATCCAACGGGACTACGAGAGCGTCGAGGAGACGTGGGACGAGCACCGGATCGAGATACAGGAGCTGATCGACGCCGGCGACCGAGTGGTGATCTTCCAACGCGAATACCTACGCGGCCGGATCAGCGGGATCGAGACCGTGCTCGACGCGGCGGTCGTCGTGGACGTGCGGGACGGGCGCGTCGTTCGCCTTCAGGGATTCATGGACCGCGACGCCGCGCTGAGCGCGGTCGGGCTGTCTCAGCCGCGCTGATCCAGCACGCGCACGGCCTTGCCCTCCGAGCGCGGCACCGACCCGATCTCCAGCACCTCCACGTCGAATCGGATGCCCGTCTGCTCGCGCAGCAGCGAGGACACGCGCGAAGCCAGCTCTGCCCGGTCCACTCCGTCGTGCATCGGCTCGCACTGCACCGCGACCTCGTCCATGTGGCCCGAGCGCGTGACGACCAGCTGGTAGTGCGGCCCCACGTCCTCCATACCCAGCAGCACGTGCTCCACGTTCGACGGGTGGAGGTTCACGCCGCGGACGATCAGCATGTCGTCGCGGCGGCCGCGCAGGCGGTCGATTCGGGCGAAGGTCCGGCCGCACACGCACGGCTCGTGGACCAGTACGCCGATGTCGGCGGTCCGGTAGCGCAGCAGCGGCATCGCCTCCTTCGTCAGCGTGCTGAACACCAGCTCGCCCTCGGCGCCGTCGGGCAGCACCTCGCCGGTGTCAGGGTCCACGACCTCCACGAGGAAGTGGTCCTCCTGCACGTGCATCCCGGCGCGGCCGGCGAGGCACTCGGCGGCCACACCGGGGCCGCACATCTCGGACAGCCCATAGAGCTGGAGAGCCGCCAGCCCGAGCTCGCGCTCGATCTCCCGGCGCAGCTCGTTGGTCGACGGCTCACCCCCGAACAGGCCCACCTCGAGCCGCAGGTCGGCCGGCGACAGCCCCGCGTCGCGCACCGCCTGCGCGATCACGAGCGCGTACGACGGCGTCGACACCAGCACCTGCCCACCGAGGTCGCGCAGCAGCAGCGCCTGCCGCGCGGTGAAGCCGCCGGACACCGGGAGGACCGTCGCGCCGATCTTCTCCGCGCCCTGGTGGAAGCCGTGGCCGCCGGTGAACAGCCCGTAGCTGTTCGCGTTGTGCACGACCATGCCCGCCCGCACGCCGCCCATCGTCATGCAGCGGGCCATCAGGTCGGTCCAGGTGTCGAGATCTGCGCGCGTGTAGCCGACCACCGTCGGCTTGCCGTGCGTGCCGCTCGACGCGTGCACCCGCACCAGCTCCGCCTGCGGCACCGCGAGCAGCCCGAACGGGTAGTTCTCGCGCAGGTCCGACTTCAGGCTGAAGGGCAAACGTGCGACGTCGTCCAAAGAGCCGACGTCGGATGCGGACGCAACGCCGGCCTCGCGCAGCCGCGACGCCATCGCCGGCTGCCGCTCCAGCACCCTCGCGACCGTCGACCGCAACCGCTCGAGCTGCAGCTCCCGCAGCGTCTCCCGCGGCAGCGTCTCCGCCGGATCCCAGATCTCAGACGCTGCGCTGGTTCGCATTCCAGTTCTCCTCGAGGTTGCGAATCAGCGCGGGGCTGAAGTGGCAGTACGCCTGCTCGCGCGAGAACGTGGCCATGTACTGGCGGAAGATGTCGAGCGGCTCCTGCCCGATGCGGATCCCGCGGCGGTTGGCGGCGGACGAGACGAGCCCGGACGAGGTCAGCGCCTCCACGCGCGCTTCGACGGCCGCGTCCATGTCGGACGCGTCCACCACCTCGTCGACCATCATGTCGCCCTCGGGGGTCCCCGCCTCGAACTCGCGGCCGGAGAGGATCGCCTGCCGAGCCAGCCGGTCGCCCACGAACCGCGGCAGCCGCAAGGGCGACGCGCCCGGGATGATCCCCTCCTTGCGCGCCGGCAGGAACAGCCGCGCGCCGCGCTCGGCGATCACGTGGTCGACCACGTGCAGGAGCTGGCAGGCGCCGCCGATCGCGTAGGTCTCGACCGCGGCCACCCACAGCTTCTCCAGCGTGTCCTCGGGCTCGCCGGGCCGGAACTCCTCCGGCGAGAGCCCTCGGTAGATCTTGTTCACGTAGCCGAGGTCGCGGGTGATGAAGAAGAGGAACGAGAGCCGCCCGTGGTAGAGGAACGTGAGGTTCAGCCCCGCGCCGAAGATGCGCCGGCCCGCGTAGCGCTCGTGCTCGACGACGCCGCCGCGGATGACCACCACCTCGATGTCCGGATCGAGCAGGGCGAGGTCGGTCGCCCACTCGGTCGGGCCGAGCGTGTCGTCATCCTCGGCGTTCAGCCGCCGCGGGTTGCGGATCTCGAGGTACCCGGCCTTGCCGCGCCGTTCGAGGCGGGCGACGCCGAAGTCGGCGACGCCGCTCGAGCGAAAGTCGTCGAAGCGCTCGAGCGCCTCGGGCATCGGCCGGAGCATCGCGTGCACGAGGTGCGACCCCGCCCGCTCCGACGCCAGCAGGTGGGAGATCATCAGGCCCTGCGCGATCTCGAGCCGGTCCTTCTCCGCCAGCTTGCGCGTCCGCTCGGCCTCCACCTGCTCGCGCGAAGGCACGAGTCCCGGCCAGCGCGAGGCGGCGTCATAGACGAGGTCCTCCACACGCACCGTGCGCGTGAACCCATTCGTCAGCGCCGAGTAGAGCTCCTCGGCGTGTGCGCGGAAGAAGCGCTCGCGGGCGGCATCCGACGCCGCGGCAACCGCGGCGGCCGCGGCGGCCTCTGCGTCGTTGCGCGCCGCCCGCTCCGGCAATCGCCCCAGCAGTCCCTCCCCGCGCGTCAGGTACTCGCTGACCGCCCGCACCGACGCCGCGAACGAGCCGAACTCCGCCCGCTCGGCCGTCCGCCACGCCGCGATCTCCTCCGCGGGCAGACCTACGGAGTCGAGGACCTCGGCCATCAGTCCCTGTGGGCCGATACCCAGGCCACGGAGCCCGCGTCCACCGGCAGCGCGACACCGGTGACGAACGAGGCGTCGTCGGAACACAGCCACACCACGGCGGCGGCCACCTCGGCGGGATCGCCCGCTCGCGTCATCGCCTGCGGCGCGAGGATCTCGGCCGCGCGCTCGGGGGGCAGCTCGGTCATCAGCGGGGTCATGATCGCGCCGGGGCAGACCGCGTTTACCCGGATCCCATCGTTCGCGTACTCCACCGCCGCGTTCTTCGTCAGACCGAGGATCCCGTGCTTGCTGGCCGTGTACGCGCTCAGCCCGGCCACCGCCATCAGCCCCGCGTTGGACGACGTGTTCACGATCGCGCCACCGCCGCCGGACAGCATCTGCGCGATCTGGTGCTTCATCCCCAGGAACGTGCCGCGCAGGTTCACGGCGATCACGCGGTCGAAGTCCTCGTCGCTCGTCTCA
>DATNBJ010000004.1:0-3963 GCA_035572055.1 Thermoleophilaceae bacterium
CGGCTCGCATCGCCGGCGCAAGCTGCTCGAGGGGATCGGGACGATCCCGACCACGATCCACGACGGCGTGGTGGGGGCCATCGGCCTGGTGCGCAAGCCGCGGATCGAGCTGCTGGGGGCGGTCGGCTACTGGGCCTTCGACATCGCCTGCCTGTGGGCCGCCTTCCATGCGTACGGCGGCGGGCCGCCGATCGCGGTCGTCGTGATGGCCTACTTCGTCGGCACGCTCGCGAACGTCATTCCGATCCCCGGCGGGGTCGGCGGCGTCGAGGGCGGCATGATCGGCGCCTTCATCGCCTTCGGCGTGGACGGCAGCACGGCGGTGCTGGCCGTTCTCTCATATCGCGCGCTGTCGTTCTGGCTGCCTACGGTGCCCGGCGCGTTCGCTTACTTCCAGCTCCGCAAGACGGTGGGCGAGTGGCGCGCCACCGACCCGGAGCCGGAGCCCTCGGCGGCGACGTAAGCATTCGGTTTCGGCCGACGCTAACACGGGCAGACACCAGCCACTTCTGAAGCATGGGAGACGCGCGTGACCGATCGCCGCTACACCGCCTACCGCCGGGTCCGGACCAAACTCGGGGTGCTGGCCACGGAGATCGAACTGTGTCCCGAGGAGCGGCTGCTGTTCGATGACTGCGCGGAGGGTCTTCTGCTCGCGCGCGAAGAGGACGACGAGGTGCGCTCGCTGCGGCTGAAGGCCGCCGTCGGGCTGTCGCTCCTGGTCGGCTCGGAGCGGATGACGAGCGCCGAGGCCGACGCGATCTACGAGCAGATGGTGCTCTGCGGGCCCGTTTTGGCGCAAGACGCCGCAGCCGCCTGATAAGCACCGCAAAAGGTTTCTTCACAGAGCCTATGCATTCGTAGGTACCCCCGTCTGGGGCGCACACCCGAGGGAACAAACCGCTCACACCAGAGCTACGGCGGTCGCAGTGCAGGGGGCAAGGCGAACCGCCGGGGCGCCAGGAGGGCACGATGTACTCGCGCAGGATCGCAGGCGCTGTCGCCGGAGCGCTCCTCTTCGCATTCGCAACTTCGCTTGCCGTGGCGGCCGTTCACGGCACGCGCGCAACAGCGGTCATCAGCCGCAACGCCAACGGCCCGAGCCGAGGCGGCTCGTTCTCCCAGGACGGGCGCAAGGTCGACTACTACGCCTTCGCGAGCATGGCTTCGAACCTCGTTCCCGGCGACACGAACGGGCGCCAGGACGTCTTCGTCCTGCACCGCGGCACCTCGCCGAGCGCGCTCGGCGGCGAGCTCTCGCGCGTCAGCGTGAGCACCGGCGGGCAGCAGGGCAACGGCGACAGCTCCAATCCTTCCGTGGACGGCGACACCAACCACACGCCGCACTGCGTGGCGTTCCAGTCCACCTCCACGAACCTCGCGCCCGGCGCTGCCTCCGGCGCGTCGCACGTGTTCGTCCGCAACCTGCGCTCGCGTCGCACGACGCTCGTCAGCGTGGGGCAGGACGGCGCCACCGATCCGACGATCGACGGTGAGTGCGAGTTCGTGACCTACACCCAGAACGGCGTCGTGTTCCTGCGCGACCTCGTCGCGGGCCGGACCTACGGCATTGCGCATGGCGTGCAGCCCGACCAGGAGACCGACGGCAAGGGCGTGGCCTACGTCCGCGGCGGCCAGGTCTACTACCAGGCCTTCCAGAAGATCTACAACCACCGTCACCCGAAGGTCGTCGAGCGCGGGCGCGAGCGGCTCGTCAGCGCCGGCGCCCACGGTGCCGGCAACGGCGCCAGCGCGCACCCGTCGGTGAGCGACAACGGCGACTACGTCGCGTTCGAGTCCACCGCCACGAACCTGTGCGAGAACCTCTGCCGCGGCGTCTCCCACGACGGCAACGGCGCAGTCAGCGACGTGTTCCGCCGCACGATGTCGCACGGCGCTCCGACCAACGACAAGATGGAGATGGCCAGCTTCTCGGCCGGCGTCAGGACGCAGGGCAATGGCCCAAGCAACGACCCGGTGATCTCCGGCAGCGGCCAGTTCATCGCGTTCGACTCGGCGGCCACGAACCTCCGCCCGTCGACCGCGATCCGCGACGTGGATCCGAACGGCTCGATCCGCGACATCTTCCTCTGGAACGCACCCGTGTCGAAGCGCGGCTCGGGCAACGTGTCCAGGGAGTCGCGACCCGGACCCAAGGGCTCCTTCAACGGCCCCAGCACCGAACCGGCGCTCAGCTCGCACGGCAACTTCGTGGCGTTCGCGAGCAGCGAGGTCGGCGCCCTGCCGAACGACGGCAGCGCCCTGCCGAAGCTGCTGCTGCGCTACCTCGGGGGCAAGTAGCAGCCGTGCTGCATGTGGCGCTGATCATTGCCGGCGTCTGGTCCGGCATGGCGATCGTTACCTACGTGGCCGTGCTCCCGGTGCTGCGCGCTGCGAGCAGCTCGGACAGGTGGCTGAGCCCGCCCGTCCAGGACCCGCCGGCGCGACGGATTCCGCAGTCCGTCGGCTACCGGGAACCATCCACGGTGCCCGGCGCGCCGCAGCGGATCGAGCTCGCATACGCAGCCCTGGCGCTCGACCGGCTGGTGATCCAGAGCGCCACGCTGCTCGGCGCCGAGGAGGCGTGCATGCTCGTCCGCGGGAAGGGATCGCTGGCGAACGTGGTGGTCGTCGCTCAGCACGGGCTCGACCCCGATGCGCTCGGCGAGGGCCTGCCCGAGGGACACGAGCTCGCTCTGAAGGCGCTGGCGGAGGGGCAGCCCGCTTCGATTCCGGGCGGCCGTTTCGCGCGGCCGATCGACGAGCTCGAGTTCGGCTCGGGCTGCGCCGCGGCCACGCCGGTGGCCTGGCACGGCTCCGTCCGCGGCGCGCTGTCCGTGCGCATTCACGATCAGGGCCCGCGCATCCGCCGCTCCGAGCTCGAGCTGCTGTCCGAGCTCGGCGCGCTCGCGGGCCAGGCGCTCGAGCACCGGCGCGGGCACCAGCTGCTGCACGCGAACACCGATGCCGAGGTGCGACTACTTCTCGAGGCCGTCCGGCGCGCTGACCCCTACACCAGTGAGCACGCCGACGACGTGGTGGACCTCGCCCGTTGGGTCGGGGAGCAGCTCGAGCTCGACCGCGTGGCTGCGTACGAGCTCGAGCTGACCGCCGCGCTCCACGACGTGGGGAAGATGCGCGTGCCAATGGACATCCTGCACGCGCCGCGCTCGCTCACCGACGAGGAGCGCGACGTGATGGCGATGCACCCGGTCTGGGGCTTCCAGATCGTGGCCGGCGTCCCCGGCCTCGAGGCGGTTGCGCCGCTCGTCCGCGCCCACCACGAGCGCTGGGACGGCGGCGGCTACCCGGACGGCCTGACCGGCCCGCGCATCCCGCTGGCCAGCCGGATCGTGTCGGCGTGCGACGCGATCGGGGCGCTCACCACGGACCGGCCCTACCGGGCGGGCACGAGCATCGAGGCCGCGGTCGAGGAGATCTCGCGCTGCTCGGGCACGCAGTTCGATCCGCAGGTGGTCAGCGTGCTCCAGGAGGGGCTCAGCTATCTGCCCGAGCGCGAGCTGGCCGTAGCGCGTTAGGCAGGGTTCGCATCGCTCAGCGGACGGAGCGTGGCGGGCCGTACCACCGCGGGGGTAGACCGGTGGGCCGGTGCACCCCCCTTGGTAACTTGCGATCGATGCGGGAACACGTTCGGCGGACGCGGCTGCGTCTGGCGGTTTCCACCACCCGCGGGTGGACGTCGACCCGCACGCGAATGAGGCTGGCGCGTCGCCGCTCGCGCGACATCGCGATCGCTCGCGAGCACCGCTGGCCGAGGGTCGTCCCGATCGCAAGTCTTCCGAAGGCGGGCGGCACCTGGCTGGCCGAGCTGCTCGCCGAGGTGCCGGGCTATGCCTGCCGCCCGTATCGCGATGCCGACGGCTGCACGTTCGAGCACGACATCTGCGCGGGCGTGTTCGAGTCGCTGCCGTCGGACCGGCTGTCGGTGATCAAGCTCCACAC
>DATNBJ010000005.1:0-6351 GCA_035572055.1 Thermoleophilaceae bacterium
CGGCGGCGGAGCGTCTCCTGGATCGTGGCGGTCAGATAGGCGTCGCCGTTCCCCGCGCGGATCTCATCGGTGAGCCGCTGGAGCACCGGCGGGTGGTGCGGCAGCCGCGAGAACGCCCAGGCCAGCGACGACGCTGTGGTCTCGTGGCCGGCCACGAGCATCGTCATCAGCTCGTCGCGCAGCTCCTGCTCGCTCATCGGCGAGCCGTCCTCGTGGCGGGCGGCAAGCAGCATGGCGAGCACGTCGTCGCGGTCGGACTCGTCACCGCGGCGCTCGCGGATCAGCTCGAAGATCAGCTCGTCGGCCTGCGCCTGGAGGTGGACGAACTTCGAGAAGGGGCCGACGCGCGCGAGTACCGCCGCGGCGAGCGTGCCTTCCTGCGGTGGCGCGAGGCTGATCGGCTTGTCGCCGAACTCGAGCATCGCGCCGAGACGCTCGCGGAGCGCGTCGAGCCGCGGTCCGGGATCGAGACCGAAGACCGCGCGCAGGATGATCTCGAGCGTGAGCGCCTGCATCCGCGGGTGCAGCTCGAAGCGGGTGTCGCGCGGCCAGCTCGCCACCTCACGCTCGGCGGCCTCGGCCATCAGGTCCGACAGCCGCGCCATCCGCTCGCCGTGGAAGGCGGGCAGCATCAGCTTGCGCTGCTCCATGTGGGCGGCCTCGTCGAGCAGGATCACCGAGTTCTTGCCCACGATCGGCTCGAGCACGCGGCGCGCGCCCTCGCCCGGGTGGAGCACGTCGGGCGGCGCGGTGAAGATCTCCTTCACGTCGGCCGGGTCGCAGAGCATCACGAACGGCGGGCTGGCCGGCAGCTTGATCGTGAAGCGCTTGCCGTAGCGAGCCCTCCAGCGCTCGAGCGACGCGATCGGTCGCGCCCAGAAGGCCACTCCCTGCACCAGCGACGGATACCTGGGCCCCGCTGGAAGGCCTGAGTTCACGGCCAACCTCTCCTCCTGATCCTCGACTCCCGGAGGAGTCAATACCAGGAGGAGAGAAGGCCGTGTGTGACAGCGGTCAGCTAGCTGATCGCGTCCTTGACCTTGTCGACGACGCCGCCGTCGCCACCGTTCGGCTGCGCGGGGACGTTCACCTCGCCGGTCGGCTCCCTGGGCAGGCCGGCGGCCTGGCGGAGCTTCGCGGCGATCTGCGAGATCTCCTCCGGGTGGAAGTCCGGCACGAACGCCTTCGGCTGCGGTGGCAGGTCGTTCGGCAGGGCGCCCTCGGGCGGACCGTCGACCACCTCGAGCTCGTCACCCGTCTCCGGATGCGGCCCGTTGAACACCGCCGAGATCTCCTTGAAGTCGTCCGGCGAGAAGCGGTAGATCCGCTTGTGGTCGCCGCGCTCGATGTGCGGCCTGCACTCCGGGATCTTCTCCGTGGCGATCCGCGGAGTGGGGAACAGATTCATCATCCGCGCGCCAGTGAGGTTCTCGAGCGCACGCGCATAGGCCACCTGGTGCACGCCGCCGCGCACCAGCAGGTAGCCGGTGAGCGCCCGCGCCGCCGGGTGGTCGACCATCTCGTAGACCCGCAGCTTGTTCTGCCTCGCCACCGTCTCGAGGAAGAAGTTGTGCGTCAGATCCTCGATCAGGTCGCCCGACGCGAACACGTTCTCGCCGGTCCACGGCTTGCCCATCGAGTCCTGCGGCAGAGCGGCGTGGCCGCCCGCGATGAAGTGCTGCGTGTTGCGAGCGCCCTTCACGCCCGACATCGCACCGGCGATGTCGCCGTCGCCGTTCGTCGTCGGCGACGCGCCGGTGAGCATGGTGTTGATCGTGGCCGCCACCAGCTCGATGTGGCCGAACTCCTCGGCCGCGATGTTCGCGACCAGGTCGTAGAACGGCCGGGCGCCCTGCCTGTTCCGGAAGTTGAACGACTGGAACGTGTAGTTCATGAACGTGGACATCTCGCCGAAGCGACCGCCCATCAACTCCTGAACCGCTGCCGCGCCGTCGGGGTCGGGCTCCGTCGGAGGTGGGAGCTCGGTGCCCCACTTGTCGAGGCGGAGAATCATGGGGACCTCCAGAGGGTCGGGTTAGGGTTGCCGAGCTCCCCGGGTGCCCAGGCTCCGCCCCGCCAAACTGTCGAATCGAATGGTTGCTCCCCCGTCCCGCACAGGGGACACTTCAGAAGTGCGAGAGGCCCGTGTGCGCCGCGTCGGAGCCACCGGACTCGTGTGGCTCAGCGCGGTCCTGCTGCTGTTCGCGACGGTGTTCGGCTACGCGCGCCGCTCGCTGTTCGACTCCGATCAGTTCGCGGCGCGCGCCGCCGCGACGCTGCGCGACGACAGCGTGCGCACGCTAGTCGCCGAGCGCGTGACGGACCAGGTGGTGCTGAAGCAGCAGGCAGACCTGATCGCCGCGCGGCCGCTCATCGAGCAGGTGGTGTCGACGATCGTCGGCGGCACGGCGTTCAGGGCGCTGTTCGTGCGCGCGGTCCGCGACGTGCACGCGGCGGTGTTCCACCACGACGAGAACACGGTCACGCTGACGCTGGCGGACGTCGGCACGGTGGCCGCGGCGGCCCTCGACAAGCTCGACCCATCGGTGGCGAACCAGGTGCGAAAGAGCGGGCAGGTGACGCTCGTGGACAACCACCTCGGCGACGCCACGGGCGGGCTCGCCCGCCTCGCGCGCAACGTGCGGGTGGTGGCATGGGTGCTCCTCGGGCTCACGGTGGCGGCCGCGGCGGCCGCGCTGGTGGTGTCGACCGACCGGCGAAGAACGGTCGCGCAGCTCGGCGTGGCCACCGCGGTGGTGGGCATCCTGGTGGTGGTCCTGTACACGCTCGCGCGCGCGATCGTGCTCGCCGAGTTCAGCGACCCGGAGGACAAGGCCGCCGCCGGCGGCGTCTGGAACGCGTTCCTCGCCGACCTGCGCACCTTCGGCTGGGTCCTGGCCGGGTCGGGGGCCGTGATCGCCGCCGCCGCCGCGTCGATCATCCGGCCGCTCGAGATCGAGAACGTGCTGCGCCGCGGCTGGCGTCTCGTCTCCACCGAGCCGCAGGCCACGCGCTTCCGGGTGGTCCGCGCGATCGGGCTGATCCTGCTGGGCGTCCTGGTGGTCGCCGACCCGCTCACCGCGGTGGACATCGTCGCGACCCTCGTCGGCGTCTACCTCGTCTACCTGGGCGTGGAGGCGATCCTGCGGCTGACCTACCGGCCGGCGGCGCATCCCACTGTGGAGGAGGAGGTGGCCGAGGCCAGGCACCTGGCGCGCCGCATCGCGGTGCCCGGGATCGCGATCGCGCTGATCGCCGGCGCGCTGTCGATCTTCTTCGCCACCGGCGGCGCCAGCGTGAGCGTGGCGTCCGTGAACACATGCGACGGCTACCCCCAGCTCTGCGACAAGACGCTCCCCGAGGTGGTGCTGCCCGCCACGCACAACTCGATGTCGGCGCCGGTCCCGGGCTTCTTCTCGTCCGAGCAGGACAAGGGGATCGCCGGCCAGCTCGCGGATGGGATCCGCGGCCTCCTGTGGGACACGCACTACGGGGACAGGCTGAAGAACGGCAGGGTGCGCACCGATCTGACGAACCTCGAGCAGATCCTCGCGCAGGACGGCATCAGCCAGGAGCAGTTCGAGGCGGCCAAGCGCCTGCGTGCCCGCGCGGGGTTCAAGGGCAAGGGGGTGCGCGGCATGTACCTCTGCCACACCCTCTGCGAGCTGGGCGCCACCCCGCTGGCCGACGGGCTGCGCGACATCCACGACTTCATCGCCACGCACCCGAACAACGTGCTCGTGGTGGTCAACCAGGACTACATCACGCCCGCGGACTACGTGAAGGCGATCCAGGATGCGGGCCTGGGCGGGTACGTGTTCAAGGGGCCGAACGGGTCCGACTGGCCGACGCTGCGCGAGATGATCGACTCGAACCAGCAGATCGTCTTCCTCGCCGAGAACCACGCCGGCGCGGCGCCCTGGTACCGGCTCGCGTACGACGGCCTCGTGGAGGAGACGCCGTACACGTTCCGGAGCTCGACCCTCCTGACCAACAGCGCGAACCTCGACGCGAGTTGCCGTCCCAATCGCGGCAGGGAGGGCTCGCCGCTGTTCCTGATGAACCACTGGGTCTCCACCGACCCGGTGCCGAAGCCGACCGACGCGGCGAGGGTGAACGCGTACGAGCCGCTGCTCGCGCGTGCGCGGCGCTGCCAGCAGGTCCGCCACCACCTCCCGAACCTGCTCGCAGTGAACTTCTACAAGGAGGGCGCCGTGTTCAAGGTGGCCAATACGCTGAACGGCATCGGCAATGGGAGCTGAGCCGCAACACGTAACGAGCCGCCGCCTCCTGCGCGCGCGGGACACGATGGACCGCCTCTACGCCGACGCGCTCGACATCGAGTGGCTGGCCGGCTCGGTGCACCTGTCGCGCGCCCACTTCATCCGCAGCTTCCGCGACACCTTCGGCGAGACGCCGCACCGCTACCTGCAGCGGCGCCGGATCGAGCGGGCGATGGCGCTGCTGCGGGACACCGATCTGCCGGTGACCGAGATCTGCTTCGACGTGGGCTTCGGGAGCCTGGGGACATTCAGCCGCACGTTCCGCGACGTGCTCGGCGAGTCGCCGAGCGAATTCCGGCTGCGCGCGCAGGGCGAGCGGAGGCCGTACGTGCCGGGCTGCGTGGAGATGGCCTGGGACCGTCCTGGATCGAGCACTTTCGGAGAAGACTCGGGCGGCGGCCGGGCTTAGCCTGGCGGCCATGATCAACGCAATCTCACATAGCCTCCTCTGGGTCTTCGACCAGGACGAGGCGCTTGACTTCTACGTCGGAAAGCTGGGCTTCGAGATCCACACCGACGCCCAGCTCGAGCACATGCGATTCCTCACGGTGAACGCACCAGGCGATCCGAATCACGAGGTGATGCTGATGCTCCCGAAGCCGCCCGTGGTGAACGAGGCAAACGCGGAGGCAGTGCGCGACATCGTGGCGAAGGGGCACGGCGGCGGCGGTCTGATCGTGACCACCGACGACTGCCGGGGCGACTACGAGAAGCTCGTGGCCCAGGGTGTCGAGTTCACCGAGGAGCCGACCGAGCGCTTCTACGGAATCGACTGCGCGATGCGCGACCCGTTCGGCAACTCGGTGCGGATGACCCAGCCGGCGTAGGCTCCGGTTCATGGACTGGAGCGTTGGGAACTACGAGCGGACGGCCGGGCAGCTCATGCCCGCGGCCGAGGAGCTGATCGAGGTCGCCGCGCCGCGCGAGGGAGAGCGCGTCGTGGACGTGGGCTGCGGAACAGGCAACGCGGCGCTGCTGGCCGCCGCGCGCGGGGCGCGGGTCACAGGCGTGGACCCGGCGAGCAGGCTGCTCCAGGTCGCGCGCGAGCGCGCCTCCGCCGAGGGACTCGACGCCGACTTCGTGGACGGCGACGGCGCGTCGCTCCCGCTGGGCGACGGCGAGGCCGACCTGGTCCTGTCGGTGTTCGGCGTGATCTTCGCGCCCGATCCGCCGGCCGCCCTGGCGGAGATGGCGCGCGTGTGCGCGCCCAACGGGCGGATCGTGCTGTCAGCGTGGCTCCCGACCGGCGCGATCTCGCGCATGGCGCGGATCCCCCGCGACGCCGTGGCCCGCACCCTGGGCACGCCGCCCACCGGTGCGCCGTTCCCCTGGCACGAGCCGGGCGCGCTGGCGGAGCTGCTCGAGCCGCGGGGATTCACGCTCACGAGCGAGGAGCGGTCGATCTCCTTCAGCGGCGAGTCGCCCGCCCAGTACCTCGACGCCGAGGCGGAGCACCCGCTCGCGGTAGCCGCGCGCGCCGTTCTCGAGCCGCGCGGCGAGGGCGAGGAGCTGCGCGCCCAGATGCTCGAGGTGCTCGAGGAGGGCAACGAAGATCCTCGCGGATTCCTGGTAACAAGCCGATATGTGATAACCGCCGCCTCGCGAGGTTCCGCGCACCCGAACGCGACTCGCTAGGGTTTTTTCGCTG
The DNA here is from genome assembly GCA_035572055.1 of Thermoleophilaceae bacterium. GTDB lineage: Bacteria > Actinomycetota > Thermoleophilia > Solirubrobacterales > Thermoleophilaceae > JAICJR01. Next base: position 5,932 of record DATNBJ010000005.1, read on the forward strand.
TTCGTTGCCTCCTGGCAGGGGGCTGTGTTTGGGGGAAATCGGTTTGTCGCGCTTCGCTTCACGTCAGTTCCGTCACCGCGTTGCCATGCTGCTCGGCATCTGCTGGGCGGCCGATGCCGCGGGGCTCGGCGTGACGACGCCGAACCCGGCGCCCGTGGCGATCGCCTTCGTGCTGTCGCTGTGGCTGATCGTGGTCGGGATCGTCTTCTGCGTCTACATCCGCGACGAGCCCGGCGACGGCAAGGGCGACACGGACGAGTCGCCCGGTGGCGGTGGTGACGGCGGCGGCGGTCCGCCCCGGAATCCGCGCCCCTACGACGGGCCGGCCTGGTGGCCGAAGTTCGAGCGCGACTTCCGCGCCTACGCGGAGCAGGAGCGCCGGGTACCGCTGCGAACTCCGTAGCTCACCGCGGTGGCCTG
>DATNBJ010000006.1:0-10191 GCA_035572055.1 Thermoleophilaceae bacterium
GAGCTCGAGCGGCGCGGCCACCGCAACGCGATCTTCGTGTTCGACCCCGAGGGCCGGGTGCGGGTCAGCGCCGATGAGCTGCGCACGCAGATCGCCGAGCGCTTCCTGCCGATCGAGGCGCCCGTGTTCCTCGGCCTCGACGACTTCGACTCCGCCGACGTGGCGATCGCCACCGAGTGGCGCACCGCCTATCCCGTCCGCGACCTGCCGGGGGTCCGCGAGAAGGTCTACCTCGTCCAGGACCACGAGCCCGAGTTCTTCCCCACCTCGGCCGAGTCGATCTGGGCGGAGGACACGTACCGCATGGGCTACCGCTGCATCGCCTGCACGCCCTGGCTCGGGCGGCTCCTGGCGCGGGAGTACGGGGTGGAGGCGCGCTGGTTCGAGCTGGGCACGGACCTCGACACCTATCCGTTCGCCGGCGAGGACGAGCGCGAGCCGGGACTGATCGCGGTCTACGGGCGGCGCGAGACGCCGCGGCGCGCGGTGGACCTGGCGCTCGCCGGAGTCGCCAACCTCTTCGAGCGGCGCCCCGGGGTGCGGGTCACGCTGTACGGCTCGGCGGTGAAGGGCCACGCGCCATTCCCCTGCGAGGACCTGGGAGTGGCGCCCCCGGCGGAGCTGGCCGCGCTGTATCGCCGCGCAAGCGTGGGCGTCGTCTTCTCCTTGACCAACCACTCGCTGGTGGCACAGGAGATGATGGCCAGCGGCCTGCCCGTGGTGGAGCTGGCGGGCGAAAACGTCGAGGAGGCCTTCGGCCCCTCGGGCGAGAACGTGATGCTGGCCGAGCGCAACCCGGACGGAATCGCGGACGCGATCGAGCGGCTGCTGGACGACCGCGAGTCAGCGGCGGCGATGGCGCAGCGGGCGCGGGCGTTCGTGGAGGAGCGGACGTGGGAGCGGGCAGGCGCGGCATTTGAAGCGGCGTTGCGAGAGTTTCTGGCGACGCCGAGGGTGGAGTCGATCCGGGTGACTCGTGACTCGTGATTCGTGACTCGTCCTGTGGACCAAAGTCGAGTCACGAGTCACTAGTCACGAGTTACGAGAAATGCACATCGGCCTGAACCTCACCTTCCTCGTGCCCAACGAAACCGGCGGCATGGAGATCTACGCGCGCCACCTGATCGAGTCGCTTGGGCGCGTCCGGCCGGACATCCGGCTCACCGCGCTCGTCAACAGGAACGCCGCCAACGCACCCGGGCCGTGGCAGGACATCGAGACCGTCACCGTGCCGGTGAACTCCCGCAACCGCGTCGCCTGGGTGCTCGGCGACCAGCTGCTCGTGCCGCCGCTCGCGATGCGAGCGAAGGTCGACCTGCTCCACAGCCCCGCCAACCTCGCGCCGGCGTGGGGTCGCCACAAGCGCATGGTCACCGTGCACGACCTGATCCACAAGACGTTCCCGGAGGCGCACGAGGGGCTGAGGGCGAAGGCGGTCGGCGTGATCATGCCGCTCGGCATCCGCCGCTCGCACAGGCTGATCGCGGACTCGGAGTCGACGAAGGCGGATCTTCAAGAGCTCGAACACGAGCCCGCCGCGAAGATCGACGTGGTGCCGCTCGGACTCGATGTGCCGCACCCGGAACGCGCGCTCCCCGAGCAGCAGATCCGCGACACCTACGACCTCGGCGACCGAAAGGTCGCTCTCTCCCTCTCCGCCAAGCGGCCGCACAAGAACCTGATCCGCCTGCTCGACGCGCTCGCGTCGATCCCCCCGGAGAAGCGCCCCGTCCTCGTCATCCCCGGCTACAGGACCTGGTACGAGCAGGAGCTCAACGAGCACGCCGCCAGGCTGGGCATCGCGGACGACGTCCGCCTGCTCGGCTGGGTGGACGAGGCGGAGATCGAAGCCTTCTACGCTGCCGCGAGCCTGTTCGTGTTCCCGTCGCTCTACGAGGGCTTCGGCCTGCCGGTGCTCGAGGCGATGCAGCGCGGCGTGCCCGTGGCGTGCTCGGACCGCAGCTCGCTGCCCGAGGTGGCGGGCGAAGCGGCGTTGCTGTTCGACCCCGAGCAGACCGGCCAGATCACCGCCGCGATGGAGAAGCTCCTGGAAGACCGCGATGAAGCGGAGCGCCTGCGGCAGGCGGGCCTCGAGCGCGCCCGCCGGTTCACCTGGGACGCGACCGCGCGCGCCACGGCCGAGAGCTACGAGCGCGCGCTGGCGGCGTAGGCGGCCGCCACCGCGTCCACCGTGTGAGAGAGCGAGAGCCGCTCGGCGTTGCGGCTGAACCACTGGGTGGTCGACTCGCGCAGGCCGCGGCCGGCCTCGTGCACGCGGACGATCGCGTCCGCGAGGTCCTCGGCGGAGGCCGACGCCGCCACGAAGCCGTTCACCCCGTCCTCGACGAGCTCGGTGGCCGCGTTATCGGGGCCGGCGACCACCACGCTCGGCGTGCCCTTCGCCGCGGCCTCGACCACCACCAGGCCGTAGCCCTCGCGGCGCGAGGGCAGCACCAGGCACAGCGCCGACGCCAGCGCGTCGTCCACGCGGTCCGACTCCACGAACCCGGGCGCCTCCACCGCGCCGTTCAGACCGGACTCGGCCACCGCGCGCAGCAGCCGGCCACGCTCGGGCCCGTCGCCGAAGACCTGGAGCTGCAGCTCGGGCACGCGCTCGCGCGCCAGCTCCACGGCGGGGACCAGCGCGGGCACGCGCTTCTCAGGGATGTGCCTGCCGGCGAACACGACCGTCGGCACGGCGTCGTGCACGGCCGCGGGCTCGACCGGACCCGCATAGATCCCGCCGACCACCTCCACGTCGCCGCGGAACCCCTCCTCGCGCAGGCGGCGGGCGTGCAGGTTCGAGAGGCAGAACGCCCGCTGCGGAATCCGGACGCAGAAGCGCTGGATCGCCCAGCCGATGTAGCCGCGCACCCGTCCCAGGTACTCGTTCCAGTAGGAGCGGGTCCAGATCTCGTACCAGTCCACAACCACGCGGTAGCGGAACAGCGGCCGCAGCGCCGCGATCGCCAGCAGCGAGAAGTACGGGAACGCGCCCGTGTGCACCACGTCGTAGCGGCGGCCGTGCCGCAGCAGGTGGGCGAACACGCCGACGCCGAAGACGAGCGGCGGCAGGATGCGCCGGCGGCCGTCGTCCGTATAGAGACTCATCCTCGGGCCCACGGCAATAACCTTGACGCCCGGTACGCCAGGATCGGTGCCGCGTGGCCACTGGCGCAGAGTTACGTAGCTGACGTCGTGCCCATCCGCGGCCAGTCTCTCGCTGAGGCCTCTGAGCCATCGCTCCGCGCCCCCCACGGTATGGGGAAACAGGCAGTCGTAGACGAGACAGATGCGCATTGAGGGGAACTTGAGGCAGACGGGCGCCGCGAACGGGGCGCGGGAAGATTCGCAGGTGGGGCGGCCTTGAGCGTAGTTGTCGCCTGGTTCGTCTTTCCATTGCTCACCGCCGCGGTGTCGCTCGGGTGCGGCCTTCTGACGCAGCGCGCGGCCGGCATGAGGCTGCCGGGCACGCTCGTGATGCCGCTCGGGCTCGCGCTGATCGTCTGCGCCTCGCAGGTCGTCACCTACTGGCACGGCACCGCCCCCCTGGCCATGCCGCTCGTCCTCGCGCTGGCCGTCGCGGGCTTCGTCCTGTCGCGGCCACGGTGGCCGCTGCCGCGGATCGACGGCCCGGCGGCCGCCGCGGGCTTTGCCGTGTTCTGCGCCTTCGCCGCCCCGGTGGTGCTGTCCGGCCACGCCACCTTCCTCGGCTACACCCTGCTCGGCGACGACTCCGTGCACTTCGTGCTCGTCGATTGGCTGATGCACCACGGCCGCCAGCTGCACGGCCTCGCGCCGTCCTCGTACCACGCGACCCTCTCCGGCTACCTGCGCACCGCCTACCCGCTGGGGGCGCACAGCACGCTCGGCTCGCTTCGTCCGCTGGTGGGACAGGACGTGGCGTGGGTATACCAGCCGTTCCTCAGCTTCGTGGCGGCGATGGCGTGCCTGAGCCTCTACGCGGTGCTGTCCGGCGCGATCGCCTCCCGCCGGCTGCGCGCGCTCGCGGCATTTCTCGCCACGCAGGCCGGACTCGTCTACGCCTACGCCCTCGAGGGGAGCGTGAAGGAGGTCGGCACGATCTTGATCATCGCGCTCACGGTCGCGCTGTGTGCGGAGTGGCTGCGCGTCCGCGGGCCGCTGCGCGCCACGGTGCCGCTCGCCGTGGCCATCGCCGCCGGGCTCGGGATCCTCAACGTGTCGATCCTCCCCTGGCTCGGCCTGCTGCTGCCCATCGTGCTCCTCGCCCTGTTCGTCTCGCGCGGCCGCTTCGGCTGGGTGCAGCTGTCGAAGGAGGCAATCGCGTTGCTGGCGCTCGCCGCAGCGCTCGCCTACCCGTCGCTCGTCGTGCTCCACGGCTTCGTGCAGACCGCCAACAGCGCGCTGACGAGCGGAAGCGAGCTCGGCAACCTGCTCGGGCCGCTCAACCGCTGGCAGGCGTTCGGCATCTGGCCGACCGGCGACTTCCGGCTCCATCTGACGAGCCACAGGCACGTGGCCCAGCTGCTGATCGCGATCGAGCTGCTGGCCCTCGGCCTGGGCGTCGTGTGGGCGGTCCGGCGAGCGAAGTGGTGGCCGCTGGCGCTGCTCGCGACCTCCGTCCTCGGCTGGGCGTACGTGACCGCGCACGGCTCGCCGTGGTCGGACGCCAAGGCGCTGATGATCCTCTCGCCCGCGCTCGTGGCCGTCGCGATGCTCGGCCCCGCCGCGCTGTGGGACGGCGGCCACCGCCTCCTGGGCGCGGCGCTGGCGCTGCCGATCGCGTTCGGGATCCTGTGGACGAATGCCCTCGCATACCACCACGCCGACCTCGCTCCCCGCGACCGCCTGAGCGAGCTCGCGCGCATCGACGACCGCATCGCCGGCAAGGGGCCGACGCTCTACACGGAGGCCGAGGAGTTCGGCAAGCACTTCCTGCGCCGCGGCGACCCGTCCGGCTCGAGCGAGGCCTGGCAGGACCCGCCGCCACCCCAGGCGTCCGGCAACGTCGTGCCGAAGTTCGGCTTCTCGACCGACATCGACCAGCTCGCGCTGCACTACGTGGAGCACTTCCGCACGCTCGTGCTCAGGCGCTCGGGCTCGGCCAGCCGACCGCCGTCGAACTACACGCTGGTGTCGAGCGGCCGCTTCTACGAGGTGTGGGAGCGCGGCCCGTCGACCGTGGTGAAGCACGTCCCGCTCGGCACCGCGCTGCGGCCGGGCGCGACACCGGCGTGCTCCGCCGTCCAGGCGCTCGCCGGCGCCGGCTCGCGCATCGCCTACGTGACCCGGCCCGAGCTTCCCATCCTGCTGCCGGGCCGCCTCGCGCACCCCGCGGCCTGGAAGCCCGACCCGTCCGACCCCACCTCGCTCGTGCCCGACGGTGGCGGCACGGTGAAGGGAACCGTCGAGGTCGCCACGCCGGGGCGCTATCGCGTCTGGGTGGAGGGCTCGTTCAGCCGCGGCTTCACGCTCGCGATCGACGGCCGCGAGGTGGGCAGCGTGCACCACGAGCTGAGCCCGCGCGGCGAGTTCGCGCTCGTGGGCGAGACGGAGCTTCAGGCGGGCCGGCGCACGATCACGCTCGTGCGGCCGGGCGTCAGCCTCGCCCCCGGCAACGGCGCGCCCGAGCTGCTCGGCCCGGTGGTGCTCGACCCGGCGACCGGCACGCGTGCGGTTCAGACGCTGCCGTCGTCACGCTGGCGCGAGCTCTGTGGGCAGCAGCTCGACTGGATGGAAGCGCTGCGTTAGGGCCCTGAGTCGGAAATTCGGCTTCAGCTTCCGATGCGACTGGGCGCGGCTGACGGTTGACGCGACCGGAGTCGGACTTCTAGTTCGGCGAGGGGGTGGCGACCGTCGAGACGTTTCCAGGCGCCGGGAAGCTGCGCACGAATGTGTGACTCAGGGCCTTAGACGGCGGTCGGCGGCTGCGGGTCCTCGACCGCGCGCGAGCGGCGGCGCAGCCCGAGGATCGAGAGGAAGAAGGAGCCGAAGATCACCTGCACGCCGAGCACGATGAGCGTGAGCCCGGCAATCGCGAGCTTCTCCTCGCGCAGCTCTCCGAAGCCGCGGTGGATCCACGCCACCAGCACAGCCACCGCCATGGCGAGCCCGACGATCGCGATGATCGTCCCGGCGATGAGCCCGTGCTCGAGCCGCAGCTTCGCGCGCAGCTTGTCGAACAGCGGGTCGTGCTCGCCGAGGTAGTAGAAGGCGTAGGTCCGCGAGAACACTCCGAGCTGCGCCACCTGCGCGCCCACGATCGCGAACATCGAGGCGGCGATGAGGGTGTGCAGCTGCCACTGGCGGCCGAAGAGCGGCACTCCGGCGACCGAGACCGCGCCGGCGAAGAAGCCGAGCAGCACCATGGCCAAGCCCGGCACGAGGAACAGCCAGGTGGGGCTGTGGACGAGCAGGAAGCGCAGGTGCCGCCAGCCATCGGAGAACGACGACAGCTTCGACTCGCCCGTGCGAGGGTGGTACTCGATCGGGATCTCGCGGATATCGAGCCCGAGCTTCGACGAGCGGATCACCTGCTCGGAGGCGAACTCCATGCCGGTGGTGCGCAGGTCGAGGCGCGGCAGCAGGTCGCGCCGGAAGGCGCGCATGCCGCAGTGGGCGTCGGACACGCCCGTGCGGAAGAAGAGGTTGAGGACGCCGGTGAGCACCGGGTTGCCCACGTAGCGGTGCAGCCATGGCATGGCGCCGGGGTGGATGCGCCCCTGCAGCCGCGACCCCATCACGAAGTCGGCGCCCTCCTCGAGCGGCTCGACGAAGCGGGCGATCTCGCGGAAGTCGTAGGTCTCGTCGGCATCGCCCATGACGATGTACTTGCCACGAGCGGCGGCGAAGCCGGCCAGGTAGGCGCTGCCGTAGCCCTTGCGCGACTCGTGGATCACGCGAGCGCCGGCCTCACGGGCGAGATCGGGGGTACCGTCGGTCGAGCCGTTGTCGGCGACCACGACCTCGCCGGCGATGTCGTGCTCGGCCATCGTCTCGAGCGAGCGGCGCACGCACGCCTCGATCGACTCGGCCTCGTTCAACGCGGGGATGACTACGGAGACGATCAGTTCGTCATCGGCGCTCGACTGCTCGACGAGCGTTCCCCAGCGTGTGTCTACTTCGGACATGTCCCCGATAACCCCCGCGCGGGCCCTAGGGTAGCGGTCGCTCACCGGAACCGTATCGGCACGAGCGCCGCAACTTACGACCCTTTGTGCAGGTTCTTGCGAGTGTGACAGGCGCTCCGGCGCAACCCACAAGTAGACTTTCCCCCTCGGCTTGACCCTTCACGAGCACGAAGCCCATCCGGTAGCCGTCCAGTCTCTTCCCTCTCCACGCGACATTCGTCGCCGGAACGTTCTCGGCATCCCGATCGCGATGACGAGCTACGCCGAGGCGATGGACGTGATGGACGGGATGATCGCCCGGCGCGAGCGCGGCTACCTGTGCGCCGTCGCGGTCCACGCCGTGATGGTCAGCCAGCACGACGCCGAGATGCGCGCGGCGGTGACCGGCTCGACCCTGACCGTGCCCGACGGCATGCCGCTCGTGTGGGCGGCGAACGCGCTCGGCGACGACCTGCCGAACCGCGTCTACGGGCCCGAGCTGATGGACCGCTACTGCGGCCGCTGCGCCGAGCGCGGGCACCGCGTCTGGCTGTACGGGGGGCGCGACCAGGGATCGCTGATGCAGCTCGCGCTCAACCTGCGCCGCCGCCACCCGGGCATCGAGATCGTGGGCGGCTACTCGCCGCCGTTCCGCGCGCTGTCCCGCAGCGAGGAGGACACGGTCGCCGCGCAGATCAACGAGGCGCGGCCGGACGTGGTCTGGGTCGGCATCGGCGTGCCCAAGCAGGAGAAGTGGATGGCGCGCATGCGCGACCGCCTCGAGGTGCCTGTGATGTGCGGGGTGGGCGCGGCGTTCGACTTCCACGCCGGGCGCGTGTCGCAGGCGCCGTCCTGGATGCAGGAGCGCGGCCTCGAGTGGATCTACCGCATCGCCCAGGAGCCGCGCCGGCTGCTGCCGCGCTACCTCTATTACAACCCCGCCTTCGTGGCGGCGTTCGCGCGTCAGTACCTGCGCGAGCGCCTGCGCCGCTCGAGCGCCCGCCGGTAAGTCGCCAGCGTCTCGCGCGCTGTCGACTCCCAGGTGAACCGGGCGCAGCGCTCACGCCCTTTCGCGGAGAGCTGCGCGGCAAGCTCTCGGTCGCCGATCAGCCGCCGGATCGCAGCCGCCATCTCCTGCTCGCTGTTCGGATCGAAATACAGGGCGGCGTCGCCCGCCACCTCGGGTAGCGAGGAGACGTTGGAGCAGGCCACCGGCGTCCCACGCGCCATCGCCTCGAGCAGCGGCAGGCCGAAGCCCTCCTCGAACGACGGGAGCACGAAGCAGGACGCCGCCCGGTAGAGGCCCTCGAGATCCTCGCTGCTCACCCAGCCCGGCGTCTTCAGCCGATCGCCGGCGCCGAGCTGAGCGGCGAGCTGCTTCAGCTCCTCCTCGTGAGGCGTGGGCGAGCCCGGCAGTAGCAGCCGCACCGACGGGTCGTCGAGCGACGCCACGGCGCGCACCAGCCGCGCGAGGTTCTTGTGCTCGCGCTTCTGGGCCACACAGAGGACAAACGGCCCGTCGCCGAGCTCGAAGCGCTCCCGCAGATCCGGCTCGGGAGTCGGCGAAGGGTGCTCCTCCACGCGGATGCCGAGGTGGGTCACGTCGATCTTCGCGGGATCCAGGTTGATCCGCTCGACGAGGTCGCGCTTGGCCGACTCGGAGATCGCGATCACGCGGTTCGCGGCCCGCGCCGAGGTGGGCGCCACGATCTTCATCCCGATGGTGGCCCGGCGGGCCATCGTCTGCGGGAAGCGCATCCAGATCAGGTCGAGGAGCGTCACGACCTTGGCCACCCCGGGCACCACGAGCGGGGCGATGTTCGCCAGCCCGTGCACAACGTCGAGGCGGCGCTTTGCCGCCAGCGCCGGCACGGCGGCCCACTGGCTCGCCATCGTCAGCGCGAAGTTCCACGGCGGCCCCTCGGACACGCGGACCGGCAGCCGGACCCATTCCACCTCTCCCGCCCAGGGTGCCGCGAAGATGTCCGGCGGCGCCTCGGCGTTCACGAAGGCGGTGATGCGCGTGTCCGGCTCGAGCCGGAGCATCGAGGGGATCAGCTCGCGCGCGTAGGTCCCCGAGCCGCCGGACTCGGCGATCAGGTAGACGAGGTTCAGCCCGACCCGCATTGACCGCGGGAGGCTAGCCTCCCCGCGCATGGCGGAGCTTCCCGAGCACGTGGCGCAGCGCATCGCCCTGACGACCGCCGTTCGCGATACCGACGCGATCCCGAAGGTGCCTGACGCCGGGGACGTGCGCGAGCAGAACGGCGGGCGCGTGCAGGTCATGCACAACGGGGTTCTCATCGAAGAGGGCTGCTACCACGGCGAGATGATCACCGAGATCGTGCGACAGCTCCGAGGCCATCACGAGCCTCAGGAGGAGGCGGTCTTCCACGCGATCGTGGAGCGCCTCGCGAGCGAGCCGCGGGAGAGCCCGGCGGTCATGCTCGAGCTCGGCGCGTTCTGGTCGTACTACTCGATGTGGTTCAACAGGGCGCTTCCCGGGGCCACGAACATCATGGTCGAGCCCGACCCCGTGAACATCGAGGTCGGCCGCCGGAACTTCGCGCTCAACGGGATGGAGGGCCACTTCGTGCAGGCGGCGGCCGGCGCGGCGCACGGGGAGCAGGTGTGGCTGCCGTGCGAGAGCGACTGGAGGGTGCGGCGCATCCCCACCGTCACGCTCGAGGGACTCCTGCGCGACCACGGCGTCGACCGCTTCGACCTCGTCTTGTGCGACACCCAGGGCGCCGAGCTCGAGGTGCTGCGGGCCGCGCGCAGGCTGATCGCGGATGGGCGGGTCAGGTTCCTGGTGATCTCGACGCACCACTGGACGATCACGGGCGATCCCCTGACCCACCAGAGGTGCCTGGCCGAGCTGGGCGCGGCGGGCGCTCACGTGATCGCCGAGCACAGCGTCGCGGAGGGCTGCAGCGGCGACGGGCTGATCGCCGCGAGCGCCGATCCGCGCGACGCGGACTTCACGGTGCCGGTCACGCACGTTCGGGCGAAGGACTCGGTGTACGGCGAGCTCGAGTACGACCTCGCCAAGGCGACGTCGTGGAGCGGAGCCCTGCGGATAGCGGGCGCCCGAGCCGTC
>DATNBJ010000007.1:0-8028 GCA_035572055.1 Thermoleophilaceae bacterium
TGTGCGTCAGCGCGGGCGTGCCGAGCGTGAGCACGATGTCGTCCGCGCGAGCGGCGTCGGTCACCGAGCTCGACAGCTCGAGCCGCCCGCGCGAGTGCACGCGCTCGAGCAGCTCGTCGGCGCCCTGCTCGTGGAAGGGCATCCGGCCGGCTCCCACCGACTCCAGGATGCGCTCGTCCCGCTCGATGCCGATCACGCGCCTGCCGAGGTCGGCGAAGCAGAGCGCCAGCGGCAGACCCACGCGGCCGAGGCCGACGACGGCGACGGTGCGCGGCACGCTCAGCTCCTGCCGGCGCCCGAAAGCGGCTCGGGCTCGGCCTCGTGATCGTCCTCGGCGTCCGGCGCGTGGCCGGCCACGTGCGTGCGGCCGCGCCGCTGCTGCTTGGCGGCGTGCTGCTCCTCCTCGAGCAGCGCCAGCCGCTGGGCGAGCACCTTCGTCTGGTCGGTGAGCTTCGACACCGCCACCGAGAAGTGCAGGAGCAGCACCAGGACGAACAGGAACGCCACGCCGAACAGCGCGGACGGCGGGTAGGCGATGCCGGCGGCGTCGGCGATGTCCTGCAAGAGGCCGGTCCAGGCGCCGAGCAGGAGGACCACGGCGGCGCTGAACAGCCACAACAGCGCGTACCGCTCGAGCAGCCGGCGCCGCCGCACCAGCTCGAGCACGACGAGCAGGAGCAGCCCCGCCCCCACGAGCGAAACGATCTGGACGCGATCCACGTCAGATCCTCTCGAGCGCGGCGACCGGCGCCTCGTCACCGGGGGCGACCACCGGACGGGCGCGAGCCAGCCCGACGAAGATCGCGAGCAGCACCTTGATCATGTAGTGGATCGACTTGCCCGACGTGAGCGAGGAGGTACCGCCGCCGCGCTGGAACATGCGCACCGGGTACTCCTTCATCTTGAGGCGGTGGAAGTGCAGCATCAGCACCGCCTCCACCTCCGGGTAGTCGTGCGGATAGTCGCTGGCGAACAGCGCGATCGCGCGGCGGTTGTAGAGCCGGAAGCCCGAGGTCGGGTCGGTGACCCGCTGGCCCACGATCCGCGACAGCACGAACGCGAACAGGTGAATGCCCGTGCGGCGGCTGATCGGCGCCGGGTACTTGAAGTCCTGGATGAAGCGCGAGCCGCAGACCACGTCGACGGTCCGGTCGCCGTTCATCGCCTCGATCAGCTTGCGGATCTCGGCGGGGTCGTGCTGTCCGTCGGCGTCCACCTGGACCACGTAGTCGTAGTCGTTCTCCGCCGCGTAGGTGAAGCCGGCCTGCACCGCGCCGCCGATGCCCAGGTTGAACGGCATGCTCACCGTGGGGGCGCCCAGCGCCTGGGCGATCTCCCGGGTGGAGTCGGTCGAGCCGTCGTCGATCACGACCACGTCGAACTGCGGAGCGTGGCGGCGCAGCGCGCGCAGCACACCCCCGATGGTGGCCTCCTCGTTATATGCGGGCACGACGGCGAGATAACTGGGCATCCCGTGAACGGTCTCCTTGCCGTTTGATCCCTTGGCGTCCCCGAATGTTTCGCTGCACCCCGCGTGCAGCCGCTACGGATCGGGCCCCGAGAGAGTACCGGGCGGCAGGGCTAGCATTCGGCGCCATGGAGCCCGGAGTGGCCACCACCACGGTTCCAGACGTGCTGCGCGGCCACGCCGAAGGGGACGACGGGGCCGAGTTCCTGCGCCTGATCTTCGCCGGCGGTGAAGACCGGATGCTGTCCTACAGGGAGCTCGTGGAGCGTGCGGACGGCTGGGGCGAGCTGTACCGCGCGCGCGGCCTGCGGACCGGCGACCGGGTGCTGGTCGTGCTGCCGCACTCGGTCGATCTCTACGCCGCCTACATGGGCGCACTGCTCGGCGGGCTCGTGCCGGCGATGTTCGCGTTCCCGTCGCCCAAGCTGTCCGAGGAGCAGTACTTCGCGAACGTGGGGCAGCTCATCGAGCGCGCATCGGCCCGTCTGGTCGTGACCTACGAGGAGCTCGCCGGGAAGCTGCGTGAGCGCGAGGCGGCGGCGCTGGGCGATGCGCTGCTGGTCACGCCGGACCACGCGCCCGAGCGCGCCGAGCCGGGGCCGGCGCCCGACGTCTCGGCGGACGCCGGCGCCTTCCTCCAGTACTCGTCGGGCACCACCGGGCTGAAGAAGGGCGTGCTGGTCTCGCACCGCGCCCTGCTCTGGCAGGTCGACACCTACGCGGAGGCGATCGGCGCCACGCGCGAGGACCGCATCGTCTCCTGGCTGCCGCTGTACCACGACATGGGGCTGATCGCGTGCTTCTTCCTGCCGCTCCTGCGGCGGATCCCGCTCGTGGCGATGTCGCCGTTCGACTGGGTGGCGCGGCCGGGGCTCTTCCTGCGCGCGGTCTCGGACCACCGCGGCACGCTCGGCTGGCTGCCCAACTTCGCCTACAGCCACATGGCCGCGAACGTGCCGGACGAGGACATCGCGGGCGTGGACCTGTCGTCGCTGCGCGGCCTCGTGAACTGCTCCGAGCCGGTGCTCGACGCGAGCCAGCGGGCGTTCCTCGAGCGCTTCTCCCCGTACGGCATGACCGCCGAGCGACTTGCCGCCTCGTACGCGATGGCGGAGGACACGTTCGCGGTCACCTCGGCCGGCTTTCCCGGCCCGCCGCTGGTGGAGACCGTCGACCGGGAGGCGTTCGAGCGCGACCACCTCGCGCAGCCGGCGGCGGACGGGCGCGCGCTCGTCTCGTCGGGCCGCGCGCTGCCGGACACCGAGATAGAGATCGTGGGCGAGAGCGGCGAGCCGCTCCGGGAGCGCTCCGTCGGTCAGATCGCGGTGCGCTCGCCGTCGCTGATGGAGGGCTACGACGGCAATCCCGAGGCCACAGCGGAGGCCATGCGCGACGGCTGGTTCCTCACCGGCGACCTCGGCTACCTGGCGGGCGGCGAGCTGTTCGTCACGGGCCGGGCGAAGGACCTCGTGATCGTGGGCGGGCGCAACATCTACCCGCAGGACGTGGAGGACGCCGTGCAGCCGGTGGACGGCGTGGTGCCCGGCCGCGTGGTGGCGTTCGGCGTGCCCGACGAGCGGCTCGGCACGGACGGCCTCGTGGTGGTCGCCGAGACCGAGCGGCCGGGCGACGACCTGCGCGCCGCGATCTACGCGGCGGTGGCGGGGCACACCGAGGCGGTGCCCGCGGACGTCGAGCTGGTGGAGCCGCGCACGCTGCTCAAGTCCACGAGCGGGAAGCTCTCGCGCGGTGCGAACCGGGACGCGTATCTGGAGCGCCGCGAGGCGCGCCGCCAGGCCCCGCCCGTTGCAACCGCCGGCGGCGATCTCGCCGGCGCGGTGCTCGCAGCCGTGCGCCGCCTGGTCCGCGACGGCGGCCCGGTGGGCGAGCGGGACTCGCTGGTGCGCACGGGCCGCATCGACTCGCTCACGCTTGCGGAGCTGTTCACGGAGCTCGAGTCGATCGCCGGCGTGAGGCTCGAGCCCGGAGACGTGGACGCGATCGACACGGTGGAGGCGATCGTCGCCACGCTGCGTGGCGGAGGCGGCGCGGCGGCCACCGGCGCGCCCGAGTCGGCCGCCGACATCCCGCTCGCCTACGGCCCGGTCGAGCCGCGCCGCGTGCGCGGCCTCTGGTCGCTCTACTACCGCCTGCTGTTCCGTCGCAAGGGCATCGCGTGCGGGCCCGGCCTGGAGGTGCTCGGCCCGGTCGTCCTCCAGATCGAGACGCCCGGCGAGAACCTGATGCTGGGCACCAACGTGACGTTGATGCCGGGCGCCCACATCAAGGTGCGCGACCGCGGCCGCCTCAAGCTGGGCGACGGCGCGAAGCTCGACTCGGGCGCGCGCGTGGTGGCCGCCAACGACGCATTGCTCGAGCTGGGCCAGGACGTGGTGCTGGGGCTCGGCACGGTCGTGAACGCGGGCGCCGACGTGCTCTTCGGCCGCGGCACCTTCTCGGCCGCCCACTGCGTGATCAACGCGTCCGACCACCGGATGGTGCCCGGGTCGCCGATGCGCGAGCAGGGCTACGACCACGCCCCGATCCTGATCGGCGAGGACGTCTGGCTGGGGGCGGGCGCGCTGGTGTCGAAGGGCAGCCGGATCGGTAACGGCGCCGTGGTGTCCGCCGCGTCGGTGGTGAGCGGCGACGTGCCCGCGAATGCCGTGGTGCAGGGAGTGCCGGCGCGGGTGGTGAAGTTTCGGCATTAGTGGGCAGTGCGCAGTGAGCAGTGAGCAGGGCTGGGGCCCAAGCCTGCCCACTGCCCACTGCGCACTGCCCACTGAAGACCCAACCCCGTTAGTACCCTGGCTCCCCATGCTCGCCTACTGCAACCGCTGCCTGATCCCGGACACCAAGCCGCATGCCGTGTTCGAGGACGGCGTCTGCAACGCGTGCCTCGCGCACGACCGCAAGAACGACATCGAGCGGGGAATCGACTGGGTTGCACGCGAGCGCGAGTTCGACGAGCTGATCGAGCGGACGAGGGCGCGTGCAGCGCCGTTCTACGACGTGCTCGTGCCCGTGAGCGGCGGCAAGGACTCGATCACGCAGGTTGCTCGCCTGTTGAACCGCGGCCTGCGAATCCTCGCCGTGAACGTGGACTACGGCATCAAGACCGAGGTCGGGCACCACAACCTGTCCTGCATCCCGGCGATGGGCGCCAACCTGATCACCTACCGGCCGGAGGAGGAGCTGCACACGCGGCTGATCCGGATCGGGCTCGAGGACTACGGCGACCCGGACCTGCTGAGCCACACGCTGCTGCACGCCTACCCGCTGCACGTGGCGATCAGGTTCGAGGTCCCGCTCGTGATGCTCGGCGAGAACTCGGCGGCCGAGTACGGCGGCGCCGCGGAGATCGCGGCCGAGACCACGATGTCGCGGGCCTGGTTCACCCGCTACGCGGCGAACGCGGGCAACGACGCGCGCCACGTGTCCGAGAAGTACGGCATCCCGATGGAGAAGCTGCGCCTCTACGACTACCCGGACGAGCTCGCGGCGTCAGGCACCGTCGCCACGTTCATGTCGCACTACTTCCACTGGGACTCGGAGCGGCACCTCGAGATAGCCAAGGCGCACGGCTTCAGGACGCTCGGCCGCCCGGGCGAGGGCACCTACCGCAACTACGTCGGCATCGACGAGAAGATCAACCGCATCCACCAGTACCTGAAGGTGCTCAAGTTCGGCTACGGGCGGGCGACCGACCACGCCTGCGAGGACATCCGCAACGCGCGGATCACCCGCGAGGAGGCCAAGGAGCTGGTCCGGCAGCACGATCTGGAGCCGCTCGGAGGCGACTTCCGCGATCCTTTCTGCGCCTGGCTCGGTTACGAGCCCGAGGACCTCGAGGCGATTCTGGAGCGCTCTCGCAACCGGGACATCTGGGAGCGCGACGCGTCCGGCGAGTGGATGATCCCGCATCATCTCGAAGACAGGGTGGCCGCATGACGCAGAAGCTGACCGAGAACGAGCAGATCACGACGGTCGTGTTCGGCGACACGTTCGCCCTCTACAGCGACGACGAGTTCGAGGAGTTCATCGGCTTCCTGCGCACGCGCTTCGAGCGGAACGGCATCCCGCTGTCGGTGTTCGAGGGCAAGCGCTGCGTCGACGCCGGCTGCGGCGGCGGGCGCGCCACGATCCTGATGGCCGAGGCGGGCGCCAGCGAGGTGGTGGCGCTCGACCTCTCGGAGACCAACGTGGAGACCACGCGCATGCGCGCCGAGCAGCGCGGGTTGACGAACGTGACCGCGCAGCAGGCGTCGCTGCTCGAGGTGCCGTTCGAGGACGAGAGCTTCGACGTGGTGTGGTCGAACGGCGTCCTGCATCACACGGGCGACACGGACCGCTCGCTCAAGGAGATCGCGCGCCTGCTGAAGCCGGGCGGCTGGATGTGGCTCTACCTCTACGGCTCGGGCGGCATCTACTGGCACATGGTCGACTGGGTGCGCGACCGGCTGCGCGAGGGCGAGATCCACGTGTCGGAGTGCATCGCCCAGCTCCGGCTGCAGAACGTGCCCGTGCGGCGGATCGCCGAGTGGATCGACGACTGGTTCGTGCCGGTGCTCCAGCGCTACAAGGTGGACGACGTGCGGCTGCGGCTCGAGGAGCTCGGCTTCGAGGGCGCCCAGGCGCTCGAGCGCGGCACTCACTACGACACCTCCGAGCGCCGCGTGGGCGCCGCCCAGGAGGAGATCGAGCTGATGGGCGACGGCGACGTGCGCTTCTGGTCGCAGAAGACCTCGCCGCCGGGCGGCGGCGACGAGGCGAAGCTGCCGGACGCGCCCGACGGCAAGGGCTCGTTCTGGGACGACGGCCCGGCGGTGCTCGCCATCGACCCCGCGCTCGACGGCGTGGGCATGGCGCTCGAGCAGCTCGAGCAGGCGCGCGGCAGCGAGGCGGGCGCCTACCGGATCATGGTCTGCGGTCTCGTGCACTCGCAGGTGCGCACGCTGCTCGAGACTCCCGGGCCCTTCGACGTGCCGGCGCTCGAGACCCGCCTGGGCGAGATCGCCGAGCTGTGCGAGGCGTTCGCCTCGCTGGGCGCGTAGGTCCCCATGTGCGGCATCGCCGGCATCCATGCCTCGGGCGGCGCGCGCTTCCGCGCGGCGCTCGTCGAGGGCATGACGCAGTCGCTGGCGCACCGCGGGCCGGACGACTTCGGCTTCGCGGCGTTCGCGCCGGGTGAGGCTCCTCTCGCCTGGGGCCGCGAGGGGGAGGCCGGCGACGCCGTCGCGAAGACCGCGCTCGGCAACCGCCGCCTGAAGATCCTCGACCTCTCGCCCGCCGGCCACCAGCCGATGACCGACGCGAGCGGCGACCTCTGGATCGCCTACAACGGCGAGGTCTACAACTACCTCGAGCTGCGCGAGGAGCTGCGCGGCCGTGGCCACGAGTTCCGCTCGGGCTGCGACACGGAGGTGATCCTTCACGCCTACGCGGAGTGGGGAACGGACTGCTTCGCGCGCTTCAACGGCATGTGGGCGATCGCGCTGTTCGACCGCCGCAGCGGCGAGCTCGTGCTCTCGCGCGACCGCTTCGGGGTGAAGCCGCTGTACGTGGCGCGGCTCGACGACGGGATCGCGTTCGCCTCGGAGGTGAAGGCGCTGCTCGCCCACCCCGACGTGCCGCGCCGGCCCAACCTGCGCACGGTCTACAACTACGCGGCCCGTCACTACCGCTGGGTGGACGGTCACCGCGACACCTTCTTCGACGGCATCGAGCAGCTCCCGGCCGCCACCTACTGGGTGGTGTCGCCCGAGGGGGGGATCAGGGAGGAGCGCTTCTGGGCGCTCGACGGATCGAGGCTTTCGGAGCTGTCCGACGGCGAGGCGCTCGAGCGCTTCCGCGAGCTGTTCGCCGACGCGGTGCGGGTGCGCCTGCGCGCCGACGTGCCCGTCGCCACGCTGCTCTCCGGCGGGCTCGACTCCTCGTCGGTCACCTGCATGGCCGCGCACCTCTCTGACCAGCCGGTGACCACCTTCTCCGCCCGCTTCGACGAGGACGGCTTCGACGAGGGCCGCTACATCGAGGCCACGGTCCGCCACGCGGGCGCCGACGGGCGCATGATCCACCCGCGCAGCGGCGCGCTGCTCGACACGCTCGACCGCATGCTCGACGCGGGCGACGAGCCGATCTGCACCGCCACCTGGTTCGCCCACTGGCTCGTGATGGAGCAGGTGGCCGACCAGGGCTTCCCGGTGATCCTCAACGGCCACGTGGGCGACGAGCTGTTCGCCGGCTACTGGGACCACTACATGTACAACCTGGCCGACCTCGAGCGGCGTGACCGCGACGCGTTCGAGGCGGAGATGGCCGCCTGGCTCGAGAACCACGGCCGCGATCCCGCCGAGTACCCGCGGACGCTGGAGCGGATCGGGGCGCTCGAGCGCGGCGCGCTCGGCCCGGCCGACTCCCTGACGCAGTACGACGCCGCGGTCGGCGACGACGTGCGCGCGGCCGCCGCCGTTCCCGACCGGCCCGACCCGTTCGCCGGCCGCGACCTCCTGACGAGCCGGCTCTTCCAGGAGCTGACCTACGAGACCGTGCCGGCCACG
>DATNBJ010000008.1:0-3568 GCA_035572055.1 Thermoleophilaceae bacterium
GGGCTCGCCGGCATCCAGCAGCTCGCCCACGACGCCAACCTCCTCTTCTACGCATCTGACGAGGCCCGCGAGGGACGCGGCGCCTACAAGGAGAAGCGGAAGCCCGACTTCTCCAGGTTCCCGAGACGCCCGTGACCGCGAGCAGAGCTGTGGCCGCACCGGTCGGGGCTCTCCGGCTCTGGCTCATCGCGGCCCGGCCGCGGACGCTGCCCGCGGCGATCGCCCCTGTGCTCGTGGGCACCTCCCTGGCCGGGACACAGCAGGTCTTCCACGCGCTGGCGTTCGTGTGCGCGCTGATCGGCAGCGTCTTCATCCAGATCGGGACGAACCTGTCGAACGACTACTCCGACGCGCGGCGCGGCGCGGACACCGAGGACCGGCTGGGACCGGTGCGCGTCACCGCCGGCGGATTGATGCCGCCGAAGCAGGTGCTCGTGGGCACCTACGTGGCTTTCGGGATCGCGGTGGCCGCCGGCGCCTACCTGATCGCGATCGCGGGCTGGCAGCTGCTCGTGGTGGGCGCCGCCTCGATCCTCGCGGGCGTCCTCTACACCGGCGGCCCGCGGCCCTACGGCTACGAGGGCCTAGGCGAGCTGTTCGTGTTCCTGTTCTTCGGCGTGGTGGCCGTGGTCGGCTCCTACTACGTCCAGATCCAGCACCTGATCTGGGAGGCGTTCGCGCTGTCGGTGCCGGTCGGGCTGCTCGCCTCGGCGATCCTCGTGGTGAACAACCTGCGCGACATCGACACCGACCGGCGCGCGGGCAAGATGACGCTGGCGGTGCGGCTGGGGCGGGTAAGAACGCGGCGGCTGTTCGCGCTGATGCTGTTGGTGGCGTTCATCTCGCCGATCGTGACCTGGCTCGCCGGCGGGCTGTCGGCCTGGCTGCTGCTCACGCTGGTCGCGCTTCCGATGGCGCCGCCGCTGTTGCGCATCGTCGGCACGCACACCGACGGCCCGGCGCTCAACGGCGCGCTGGCCGCCACCGGGCGCCTGCTCGCCGTCTTCTCCATGCTGCTCGCCGCCGGCGTCCTGTTGTCATGAACCGCAGGCTGCTCCGGCTCTCGATTCCCTTCAAGGAGCCGTTCACCACATCCACGGGCGTGGTCGTGGCCCGCGATCTCGTGCTGCTGCGGATCGAGGACTCGGATGGCGTGGTGGGCTATGGCGAGGCGGCGCCCTTCGAGCCCTACGACGGCATTCCGCTGGAGCGCGCGGTGGCCACGCTGACTCGCCGCTCGCGCGGGCGCCGCCCGCCGCAGGTGCGCGCCGCCGAGGAGCTCGCGCGACTCGACGTGGACGCACGCCGGGAGGAGCGGCCGCTGACGGAGGTGGAAACCGAGGCGATCCCCGTGAACCGCACGCTGAGCGCCGGTCCGCCGGAGGAGGCAGCGGCGCATGCGGCGGAGGGCGTCCGCGAGGGCTACGCCTGCTTCAAGCTGAAGGTCGGCCTGCCGGACGACGAGGAGCGTGTGGCCGCCGTGCGCGACGCGATCGGCTCCTGGCCCGCGCTGCGCATCGACGCGAACGGGGCCTGGGAGGTCGAGGAGGCGATCGCCGCGATCCGCCGGCTCGAGCGTTTCGACCTCCAGTTCGTGGAGCAGCCGTGCGCGACGCTCGAGGAGCTGGCGGAGGTGCGCCGCCGCGTGTCGGCGCCGATCGCCGCCGACGAGTCCGTGGCCACCGCCGCGGACGTGCTGCGCGCCGCCGAGCTCGAGGCCTGCGACGTGGTGAACGTGAAGCTCGCCGCCAGCGGCGGCTTCAGCGCCGCTCGCGAAGCGGTTCGGGCCGCCAAGGAGCACAACATGGCGCCGTTCCTGTCGAGCACGCTGGACGGGCCATGGGCGATCGCCGCGGCGCTCCAGCTCGCCGGGAGCGAGGCGCTGCCGCTGGCTTGCGGCCTGGCCACGCTTGAGCTGTTCGACGCCGACATCGCGCGCGTTATCCCCGGGCCGCGCAACGGGCTGCTGGCGGTGCCGCGCGGCCATGGCCTCGGCGTCGAGGTGAGCGACGACGCGCTAGCCGAGGTTCTCGTCGAGGAAATCGAGGAGTAGCTCGGCGAACTGGGCGGGGCGCTCGAGCTGCGGGGCGTGCCCCGCGCCCGCCACGAGCCGCGCGCGGCCGTGCTTCACGCGCTCGGCGATCCGATAGGCGGTGTCCGCGTACTTCGTGTCGAGCTCGCCGGCGACCGCCAGCACCGGACAGTCGATCAGCTCCAGGGCGCTCCACACCGGCTCGAACGCCCCCTGTCCCCCGCTTCGCAGGAGCTGCGCGAGCCTTCGGGGCTCGTGCGAGAGCCGCCCCGCCCGCTGAGCCTCGACGAGCTCCGGCGACTGGCTGGCGAAGATCGGCTGCGCCTCCCAGCGCTCGGCGAAGTCCTCGATCGAGTGCTCCTCGATCCAGTCGGCCAGTTCCTCGTCGGCCTGCTTGCGCGCCAGCCGCTCCTCCCCGTCCTCGATCCCCGGGCTCGCGCCAACGAGCACCAACGCGCCGAACTTGCCGGGCCGGCGCAGCGCCGCCCGGAGCGCGAGACGGCCGCCCATCGAGTAGCCGACGACCACGTCGCCGTCGTCCACGCGGGATGCGATCTCCGCCAGCCGCTGGTCGAAGCTGAAGGAGCCGAAGTCGATGCAGACGCTCCGGTAGCTTTGCGCGACCCGCTCGGCCACTGGCCCCCAGGCGTCGCCGCGTTGCGCGAAGCCGGGTAGGAATGCGACGAGTGGATCCACGGCCCACATGATCCCGATCAACCGCACCTTCGCTCCCCTCCAGGCGTTCGTCGACGAGCTGGTGCGCTGTGGGCTGCACCACGCCGTGACCTCGCCGGGCTCGCGCAACGCGCCGCTGATCCTCACCCTGGCCGGGCACCCGAGCCTCGACTGCGTGTCGGTGATCGACGAGCGCTCCGCCGGGTTCGTGGCGCTCGGAATAGCGAAGTCCACGCGCCGTCCCGTGGCGATCACCTGCACGTCCGGCACCGCCGCCGCGAACCTCGCGCCCGCCGTGATCGAGGCGCGCGAGGCCAGCGTGCCGCTGATCGTGCTGACCGCCGACCGTCCGCCCGAGCTGCGCGACGTGGGCGCCGGGCAGGCGATCGACCAGATCCACCTGTACGGGACCGCCGTGAAGTGGTTCTGCGAGGTGGGCAGCCACCAGCCGGGCCGCGAGGCCGCGGTGCACTACCGCTCGCTGGCGTGCCGCGCGTGGTTCACGGCCGAGGACGGGCGACCCGGACCCGTGCACCTGAACTTCCCGCTCCGCGAGCCGCTCGCGCCCTCGCCGGAGGAGCTGCGCAACTCGGACTGGGAGGGCCGCAGCGATGGACGACCGTGGGTGGTGGTCTCCGATGCTCCGCGCGATCCATCGCCGACGATCATCGAGCTGCTCGAGCGCGACGTGGCGGAGGCGGACCGCGGCGCGATCGTCTGCGGCGGCACCCGTTACGACGTGGCCGCCTCGGCCGCGCGCCTGGCCGCCGCGCTGGGCTGGCCGCTGCTGGCGGAGCCCACCTCGGGCGTGCGCTGCGGGCCGCACGACCGCTCGAACGTGGTGGCCCACTACGACGTGCT
>DATNBJ010000009.1:0-17623 GCA_035572055.1 Thermoleophilaceae bacterium
TCGAGAGGCCGCGGGCTCGAAGTCGCTTCGTCATCTCGTACCCGTAGGCGGGCCCCTCCTCGATCACCGCGAGAAGGCAGAGGTCGAGCACACCGCGGAGCAGGTCGCTGCTGCGCTGGGCTCCAATTGCCATGTGTCGCAAGGTAGCAGCTGACTCTTGCCACGCAAGGCAGCCGACCCCAGATCTGGTTGCCGCCGCCTACGAGCGGACGACGCGGCGCCCGGCAACGCTTCCCGGCTGGCGTCGCATCAACCGCGAAAGGGCGCGAGCCGGATGCTCAGGTCGCTCACGGCGAAGCGATGCAGGTACCAGGCGCGCCCCCGAGGGACTTGTTTGGCCTCGGCTCGAATGAGCCCGGCGAACTCCCGCTTGAAGCCCAAGCGCGGGTACTCGCGGACGACGATGTCACGGACTGCATCCGGCACCTCGTTGCTGCGCAGCCCGAACACGTCGACCCCTGCGCCGGCGGACATCAGGTATGCCTCGGCGCCGGATTCGACGCCGACGCCGGGGGTGTGATGCATCGCGATCGCGTTCGCGACTACTTCGCGGTCCTCTGCGGGCACCTGGTGGCTGTCGGCGAACTCGCGTGTCAACGCCGCGCTGCGAACCGTGAAGTCGACATGCGGGACCGGGCTCGGGATACCGGTGTCGTGGAACATCGCGGCCAGGTACAGCACCTCACGGTCGAACGTGATCCCCTCGAGTGCCGCGATGGCAGCGCCCCACGCGTAGCTGCGGCGGGAATGGTTGAGAAGCGCCGGCGTCAGCAGGTCCTGGGCGGCGACCTCGGCATCTCTCGCGAGCGATGAGTCGGGAGGAACGAGGTTGGCCGGATCGATGGAGCTCCGGCGCC
The DNA here is from genome assembly GCA_035572055.1 of Thermoleophilaceae bacterium. Classification (GTDB taxonomy): domain Bacteria; phylum Actinomycetota; class Thermoleophilia; order Solirubrobacterales; family Thermoleophilaceae; genus JAICJR01. The sequence goes on from DATNBJ010000009.1 coordinate 858, forward strand.
CCGAATGGATTCGGAGCGCCATCGCGAGACGGCCGGCAAGGATGCCGAGCTCGCCTCTCAGCAGGGCCGGGGCAAGCGACAGGCATTCCCGCGGGGTGAGCACTCCTCCGGTGCGTTCGGTCCAGCCGATGGATCCAATCGGATCGCTCACTCCGTCACATCGAAGCTGAACATCATTCCGCTCTCGTGGTGCTCGGCGATGTGGCAGTGCGCCATCCAGCGGCCGGGGTTGGTGACCTCGAGGAGGATGTTCACGCGCTGGCCGGTGGTGATCAGCACGGTGTCCTTCCAGACGAGGTTGTCCTCCTCGACGCCGTCGCGGTCGAGCACCAGGAAGCGGCCCGCGCCGTGCACGTGGAACGGATGGTGCATCGGATGGTCCGAGTCCATCTCGTTGACCAGCTCGATCTTCACCCAGTCGCCGACGCGGAACTGCCAGTTGATGCCGTGGTTGGCATCGCCGGTCTGGCGGTCGACGAGCTTCCAGCGCGTGTTCGACGGCGTGGTCGTGCGATTGACCTCGACCATGTCGTCCTCCCACTCGATGCCGTCGGCCTCGGCGTGACCATGGTCGTGCGCGTGGTGATCCTCTGATCCGCCCTGGCTCACCATCGACGCGGGCATCAGCTTCATGCCGCATTCAGGGCAGCGTCCCTGCTCCTCGGACACGACCTCCGGGTGCATCGGGCAGACGAAGCTCTTTGGCGCCGCTTGCGGCATCAGCTTCATGCCGCACTCTGGGCAGGACCCCTGGGTGTCGCTGATCACTTCGGGATGCATCGGGCATACGTAGACCACCGGACCCTCCGGCTCCTCGAAGTCCATCTCTGCCACGAATGCGAGGCTCTTGTCGGGCTCTGCGTTCCGGTACGGAGCGGCCCGCTCGCGCAGTTCGGCGAACTCCCCGTTCTCGCGCAGGGTGTCGAAGGCCAACGCCGGCGCCCGATCGTCGGCCTCGCCGGCGACGCTGACCGTGCCGAGGCGATAGGTCGTCTCGGGTGTTCGGTGCTCCAGCACGACTTCGCCGGCGCTGTCGAACAGCACGTCGACGACGGCGCGCTCTGACGGCGCCAGGGTGACCGAGTCGACGAACTGCTCGCGCTCGCAGCGACCGCTGTCACCGCCGACCAGCTTCATCCGCGCACCGTCGAACCCGACCCTGAATACGCGTGTGTTCGCGGTGTTGGTGAAGTAGAACCGCACCACCTCGCCGCGTCTTGCATCGAGTTCGAGGTCGCTCTCGCCCGCGGCCAGCATCACGTTGCCGAAGCGACCCATCGCCGCGTAGGTGGTGTCCTCGCGCAGAAATTCCGCGACCTTGCCGTCCTCGATCAGGATGTCGTCGAGGGTCACCGCCATCTCGCGGTGCGCCGGCGGCCAGTAGTCGCTGTCGCGCGGGACGACGATCAGGTTGGCGTAGAGCCCGAGCTCCTGGGCGTAGTCCTCGCGGATGTGCGGGTGGTACCAGTAGGCGCCGGGATCGGGGCAGTGGATGCTGTAGGTGAAGTCATCTCCGATGGCCATCGGCGTCTGCGTCTCATGCGTGCCGTCGTGGGCGTTGTCGAGCCGCAGCCCGTGCCAGTGGACGGTTGCGTCCAGGTCGCCGCGGTTGGTGACCTTGACCTGGATCTCCCCGCCCTCGGGCACCCGCAGGGTCGGCCCGGGAATCGAGCCGTTGTAGCCGAGCATCCGCACGGTGGCGTCACCGACCTGCTTTGCCACGGGCTCGATGCTCAGATCGAACAGCTCGCCGTCGGCGAGCTCGACCACCTCGGTCGGTCGCGCCGTCGGCAGTCCGGCCGGGTCGGTGGGGAAGGTCTCCGCGCCCGGAGTGTCGATGTGAACGTGCTCCTGCATCTCAGTCTCCTTGGGGTGCCGTGATCGGTTGGGGCGCCTCCTCGGCGGTTCCTGCCGATGCTGCGCGACCCGCGCGGGCGGCGATCTGCCGCGCGATGAATGCAGCGTCGTGGTCGATGAACCCGAGCAGGGCGGAGCCACGACTCCACTGCCATTGCAGCCCGAGCATGTAGAGGCCGGGGATCTCTGTCACGCCGCGCTTGTGCTTGACCCGCCCGCCGCTGTCGGTGAGTGGAAGATCGACCCAGCTGTGGTCGTAACGGAAGCCCGTCGCCCACACGACGCCGTCGACCGCGAGCTGGTCACCATTCGCGAACGTCACCGTCCGTCCGTCGGCTTGGATGGCCCGCCCGTGCGAGATGACGCCGAGCCGCTTCGCGATCTTCGGCAGCGGACCGACCAGAGTCTCCTTCTGGCTCATGCGCTGACCGAGCCGTGTCTCGACGGACTTGTGGATCAGGCCCGTCTTGGTGAGGTAGAAGAACAGGTCGCGACCGAATGGGCGCTGCGGCAACGCGGGCTGCTTCGTGCCGACTGCGATGTGGGTCTCGCGGGTCGCGGCCAGCTCGTGCGCGATCTGGTAGCCGGTGTTCCCGCCACCGACCACCAGCGTGCGACCGGGCGGCAGCTCTGACGCGCGCCGGTAGCGGGTGCTGTGCATCTGTGCAACGTCCGGGGCCAGGCCCTCCGCGAATGCCGGCACGCGCGGCTCCTGGAAGGGGCCCGTCGCGATCACGACTTGGTCTGCCGTGACGCGCCCGTCGTCCAGCTCGATCACGAACCGCTCCCCGTCTCGTGAGAGTCGCCTCGCCGGGGCGCCGAGACGCACCGGCAGATCGAAGTGCGCGGCATAACCCTGCAGGTACGCCAGCACCTCGTCGCGCATCGGGTAGCCCGCCGGCTCGCCGGGGAACTTCAAACCCGGCAGGCTGTCGTAGCGCCGGGGGGTGAAGAGAGTCAGCGATTCCCAGCGATCCCGCCAGACGGGCGCAACTTCGTGCTCGCGCTCCAGAATCAGGAACTTCCAGCCGTGCTGAGCGAGGTGGTAGCCGATCGCCAGGCCGGCCTGACCGCCGCCGACCACGACGACGTCGTATCGCTCGACCGAATCAGACACGGTTGCCACCTCCAGCACCCTGGACGGGAAGGACGCGAATCCACAGAACCACCCTGACTCCTCCTTCCGTAAATGCCGCGCCAGGTCGGGCCATGACGGTGCGCGGGGCCCGAACCTACCCCAGATCGCCGGCTCAGGGAAGTGGTTTTGGCGTCAAAGCGGACCCCGCCGCGGCCGCCCGAGTACCTCGGCGGGCGGAGGGATCCCGGATTTGGGTGAGTCCTGGCGCTCGGACGGAAGCCCGCGCTTCGGCACCAGTCCGGCGGTCACGCCGTCCCTCAGGGCCTCCAGAACGACGAAAGCCCGCTGCAAGAGCGGGCTTCCAAAGTACCGCCACGGGGATTCGAACCCCGGTTTCCGCCGTGAGAGGGCGGCGTCCTAGTCCCCTAGACGATGGCGGCCTGGAGACGAGTGATTCTACAAAGGGGTCGGCAGACCGTCCGGGGCCTTTAGCCGAGCACAAGCGGCTACGCCCGAATGATCCGCCGCTACCCCCAAAACGAAGAGGCGGCCAGAACCAAACCGTGCGGGAACCGTCGTGCTGCCGCGACCGTGTCAGTGCGGCTGGCCCCACTTGCCCTGGGCGGTCAGCCGCTTTAGGGTCGAATCACTCGCATTGCGCGCTCCGATCCGCGCGCTCACTCAATAGGAGGATCAATGGCCCCCCAGCTCGAGACGCTCCAGATCGAGCAGCTGTCCCCCCAGTTCACCGGCGAGCTCCTCAGGCAGGGAGATTCGGGCTACGACGACGCCCGTCTCGTCTGGAATGGGATGTTCGACCGGCATCCGGCGCTGATCGCGCGCTGCCGGACAACCCAGGACGTAGTCAACGCCGTCAACTTCGCGCGGGAGAACGAGCTCATCATCGCGGTACGCGGCGGCGGCCACTCCGCCGTCGGCTACGGCACCTGCGACGACGGCCTCGTAATCGACCTGGCCGAGATGAACAAGGTCGACGTCGACCCCGAGACGCGTCTCATCCGCGCCGGCGGCGGCGCGACGTGGGGGCAGTTCGACGCCGCCACGCAGGAGCACGGCCTCGCCGTGACCGGCGGCCGCTTCTCCACGACGGGCATCGCCGGGCTGGCGCTCGGTAGCGGCAGCGGCTGGCTCGAGCGCAAGTGCGGCCTGACGGCCGACAGCCTGATCAGCGCCGAGGTTGTGACCGCGGACGGCAGCGTCGTCCGCGCCAGCCGCGACGAGAACCCCGAGCTGTTCTGGGGCCTCAAGGGCGGCGGCGGCAACTTCGGCGTCGTCACCGAGTTCGAGTTCCGCGGACACGAGATCGGGCCGTTGATCTACGGCGGCCTGATGGCCTGCCCGCCCGACAGGGCGCCCGCGATCCTCGCGTTCATGCGCGACTACATGAAGGACGCCCCCGAGGACCTCGGCGTCGGCGTCGCCTTCGTGAGCGCGCCGCCGGAGCCGTTCGTCCCGCCGGAGATGCACTTCAAGCCGATCACCGGCGTCGTGGTCTGCTGGACGGGTTCACAGGAGGAGGGCGAGAAGGTCTGCGCCCCGATCCGCGAGGTGGCCCAGCCGGTGATGGACATGGTCGGCCCGATCCCGTACGCCGCGCTCCAGAGCATGCTCGACGGCGGCGGCCCGCACGGGACCAGGGGCTACTTCAAGGCCGAGTTCCTGCCCGACCTGAGCGACGACCTGATCGCGAAGGCCGTGGCCCACGGCCACAACCGGCCGAGCCCGACCACGCAGCTCCTGTTCGAGCCCATGGGCGGCGCGATGAAGAACGTCGACGACGACGACAGCGCGGTCGGCCGCCGCGACGTTCCCTGGTGCTACCACGCGCTCGCGATGTGGATGGAGCCCGGCCAGGAGGCCGAGGACACCCACCGCGCGTGGGCGCGGGGCCTGCAGGCCGAGCTCGAGCCCCACACCACCACCGGCGTCTACCTCAACTTCACGAGCGACTCCGATGACGAGGACCGGGTCCGCAAGACGTTCGGTCCGGAGAAGTACGCGCGGCTCCAGGCTCTGAAGGATCAGTACGACCCGCAGAACCTGTTCCGGCTGAACCAGAACATCAAGCCGTCGGCCTGACCCGGCAGAACCGTTAGCGTGCGGGGTGTGAACGACACCCCGCACGCTCTTCTTCTCTACGTGTACGTCGAGGACATCCTCGAGCGGCGCACGCCGTACCGCGAGGCGCACCTCGCGCTCGTGAACGCCTGGAAGGACGACGGGCGGCTGCTGATGGCGGGCCCGCTCGGCGACCCGCCCACCGGCGCCGCCTTCGTGTTCCAGGTGAACGACCCTTCCGAGGTGGAGGAGTTCGCGGCCGCGGATCCCTACATCGCGGCGGGGCTGGTTACTTCACACTCGCTGGAGCGCTGGAAGCTCGTCTAGCCGGCCACTCGGTCACGGCGTCGGCGGACACGCGGCGCAGGAAGTCACGAGTGCCCTCGTCGTCCGGCGCCTTCAGCTTGCGCTGGCTGAAGAAGTGCGGGCTGATCTGGCGGCCGCACTCGAGCGACATCGGGTAGGTCTCGTCGATCAGGTCCTCCTGCTCGGTGGCCGACGGCTCGTCGGTGGTCACCACGAGCAGGTCGATGTCGGCGCCGAACATGCGCACCTCGACGAGGCGCTCGCCAAAGCGCTTCTCCAGGAGGGCGTAGAAGCGATCCACGCACTCCCGCTCACGCTGGGTGAGGGAGGGCACGTGCGCAATCTATGCGCTGGGATCCAGCGCTGTAAAGGGGCCGGTTGGGCTCGTACGGGTGAGCCTGGGGAACGGTTCACTGGCGGGCCGACCCTAAGCGGGGATATGCTCTTCGGCGTTAAAGGGTCGGTGGCGCAAGGGAAGCCGGTGCAAGTCCGGCGCGGACCCGCCACTGTGACCGGATAGGCCAGCCGCAGCAGGCCACTGAGAACCCCTCGGGAAGGCGCGGCGACAGGCAAGCCGGGAGCCAGGAGACCTGCCTCCGACCGCAAAGCCAAGTGATCCCTCGTGGAAAGGGGAGGCTGGTCATGCTCAATCGGTATCTGGCCCTGGGGGGCCTGTTGTCGCTCCTTTGCGCGGCGCCCGCTGTGGCGGCGCCGGTCACGGTGAACCTCCGTGTGGAAGGCACGAACGGGACGGTCTTCGAAGGCCCGGTGACCACGGATGGGAAGACGGTTACGACGAGCGCCGGCGGGTCGCACAGGTGCGACGGCACCAACGGCGGCACGCCCAACGCCGCGGGCGGGACGCCCACCACGGCACTCGACGACGCGTCGAAGGCCGCGGGCTTCACCTGGGACGGCAGCTACTCCACCTCGTTCGACGACTTCCTGATCGAGCAGATCGGGTCGGACGGCGGCGTGGGCGCACCGTTCACCGGCAGCTTCTGGAACATCGTCGTGAATCGCGTGGGCGCGACGGCCGGCGGGTGCCAGATCCGCGTGAACAATGGCGACCAGGTGCTGCTCGAGTGGGCGGACGGGACGAAGCCGAACCTCCAGCTCACGGCTCCTGCCGCCGCTGCGGCGGGCACGCCGGTGGACGTGAGCGTCCAGCAGTACGGCTCGGACGGCGTGCTGTCGGCGGCGTCGGGCGCCGCCGTCGCCCGCGCCACCACGGGGGCCGACGGTCACGCCGCCGTGACGTTCTCCGCACCGGGCGTGCAGCACGTGAAGGCCACGCGCTCGGACGCGATCCGCTCGAACGACGTGGACGTGTGCGTGTACACGCCGGGCAGCGGCGACTGTGGCAGCGCGAAGGCGCAGTCCCCGACGCTGACGCCCGATCGGGTGAAGCCGACAGCGATCCTGAAGGGGATTCGCAACGGCCAGAGGTTCCGGCACGGCCCGCGCAAGCTCAGGGGCAGCGCGAGCGACGACCGCGGCCTGTTCCAGGTCTACTTCCTGCTGAAGCGGCACTCCCACGCGGGCTGCAGCTGGTTCAGCTCGAAGTCGGCGCGCTTCACCAGGGCCAAGGCTCACTGCTCGAGCGCCCGCTACCAGCGGGTGGGCAATAAGTCGTCGTGGTCGTTCCTGCTGCCGTCCGCGCTGCCGGCCGGGAGGTACGAGCTGGTCGAGAAGGCCATCGACAGCTCCTACAACGGTGCGCGTCAGACCATCAAGTTCACGGTCACGGGTTGATGGTTCGCAGGACGCTCGTCCTCTGTCTCGTAGCGGCCGCCGCTCTGCCGGCGGCCGCGGCGGGCAGCTCTCCGCCCAAGGTCGACCAGCTCGTGGTGTTGCGCGACGGGACCGTGAAGGGGAACAACGGCGTGCGCGCGCGGAAGGCGAGCGTGCGGGTCGGTCGCAAGCACTGCACGGTGCCCGCGGGCACGCCCCTGGCCGCCCTCGTGGTGAGCCGCGCGGCGAAGATCGGTCTCCACGACTACGGCTCGTGCTCGCGCCGGCCGCGCGACGCGGGCGGGCTCTTCGTGAGGTCGATCGGGCCGGACGTGAACAGGGGGGCCGACGGCTGGGTCTACAAGGTCGGGCGCAAGCTCGGCAGCGCCGACGCGGCGGATCCCTCGGGGCCGTTCGGGCACGGACTGCTGAAGTCCGGCTCGGAGGTCGTGTGGTTCTACTGCCACTTCACCGATGGGAGCTGCCAGCGAACGCTCGCGTTCACGCGCGTGGCGGCGGCGGCCGGGTCGGTGCAGGTCAGCGTCCGGGCGTATGACGATCGCGGCCGCGGCGTGCCCGCGGCGGGGGCGACGGTGCACGTGGACGGGGCCACCGCGCTGACGGGCGCCGATGGCCGCGCCGCCGTGGCGGTGGCTGCCGGCAGCCATCAGCTCTGGGTCGATCAGGCCTCGCGGATCCCTTCGTTCTTCAGGACGGTGGTGGTTCCCTAGTGCGCCGGCTCCTGCTCCTGCTGCCGTGCGTGCTGGCGCTCGCGGCCTGCGGGCCGGGGCCGGGCAAGAAGGTGTCGGGCGATGGCGCGCGGCTCGAGGTCACACGCAGCTTCGGGCAGGTCGGCATCTACTCGACCACGGTGCCGCAGATCCGCGATGGCGAGACGGTCATGCGCTTCCTCACGTCGAAGCGTGACGTGAAGACGCGCTTCGGCGGCGGCTTCGTGAACGCGATAGGCGGGCTCGAGGCCAGCACGACCGGCGGGCACAGCGACTGGTTCTACTTCGTCAACGGAGTCGAGGCCTCGGTGGGAGCGGCGGATATGTCGCTGCACGCCGGGGACGTCGTCCAGTGGGACTACCGCCGCTGGGACGCGACGATGCGCGTGCCCGCCATCGTGGGCGCCTACCCGGAGCCGTTTCTCCACGGGACGGGTGGCAAGCGGCTGCCGGTGCGAGTGGAGTGCGCCGATCCGGCGGGCACCGCGTGCACGACGGTGGAGCAGCGGCTGAAGGACTCGGGCGTGTCCACGAGCTCGGGGGTGCTGGGCAGCTCGGCCGGGCCCAAGGTGCTGCGCATGGTGGTGGCGCCCTGGCCGAAGGTGAAGAGCCTCAGCGGCGCGGTGGGGAGCCTCAAGGGGCCGCCGACCGCCAGCGGAGTGTTCGCCCGCTTCAGCGCCGACGGCAGCATGCTCTCTCTGGAGAACGAGCTCGGCAGGCCCGTGCGGACCGCGCCGCCGGGCAGCGGGCTGATCGCCGCCACGGCGCAGGAGGGCAGCTCGCCGGTGTGGATAGTCACCGGGCTCGACGACGCCGGCACGGAGGCGGCGGCGAAGGCGTTGAGCCCATCGACTCTGCGGAACGCTTTCGCCGTGGCGGTCACGCCGTCGGGCACGCAGAAGCTGCCGCTGGGGGCGGGCACGTGAGCGCGCTGATCCCGGTCTATCGCCGGCAGGCCACGGCGCTGCACGCCGCGCGCGCCACCGTCTCCGCGCTGTTCTGCTGCGCGCTTGCCCTCGTCCCTGTGCTGTACGAGAACCCGATCGTTCTCGGCGGGGCGCTGCTCGCCGTGCTCGGCGCGGGCTCGCTCGCCGGCGTGGGCCGCCAGCTCCGGCGGGCGATGTGGATCGCGCTGGGGTTCGCGGCCCTGGTGATCGTGATCAATCCCCTGGTCACCTCCGAGGGACTCACCGTGCTGTGGCGCGGGGGCACGTTCCTGGGCCGGCGCTGGGACATCACGCTCGAGGCGCTGACCTTCGGCGCGGTCGCCGCGCTGCGGGTGGTGGTGCTGGTGCTCGTGTTCGCCCTCTTCTCGGCCGTGGTCGATCCGGACGAGCTGCTGCGCTCCCTGCGGCGGCTGTCCTACCGCGCGGCACTCACCGTGGCGCTGGCGCTGCGGCTCGTGCCGGTGCTCGCCCGCGATGCCAGCCGGATGAGCGACGCCGCCCGTTGCCGCCCCGAGCCGCCGGGCCGCGCCGCCGTGGCGCGCTCCACGGTGGGGCGATCGCTCGACCGCGCCGTCGAGCTCGCGGCGGCGCTCGAGGTGCGCGGCTACGCCGGCGCGCGGCGGCCGGCGCGGGTGCCGAGGCGCTGGTCGCGCCACGACGTGAGCGTCAGCGCGGCCACGGCGGCGATCGTGCTCGTGGCGGTGGCGTTCAAGATCGCGGGGGCCGGCTGGTTCGACCCGTACCCGACCACATCGATGGCAGCGGGTCCCGACGAGCTGGCCCTGGTCGCGGCCCTGATGCTCCTGGCAGCGGCGCCGCTGCTCGCGCCGGGCAGCAGGCTGGGGGTGGCCCGTGCCTGAGCCGATCCTCGTGGCCGACCGCTTCTCGTACTCCTACCCGGACGCATTGCGGCCCGCCCTGTCCGGCGTCTCGCTCGAGCTCGACGCAGGCTCGTTCACGGTGCTCGCCGGCGAGTCGGGCAGCGGCAAGTCCACGCTGCTGCGCGCGGCGTGCGGGATCGTGCCGCACTTCCACGGCGGCGAGGCGGCGGGCGAGCTCGCCGTGGCCGGCATGTCCGTGCGCGAGAACGGGCCGAGCGAGCTGGCTCAGGTGTGCGGCACGCTGTTCCAGGATCCCGAGTCGCAGGTGGTGATGAGCGGCGTGCGCGGTGAGATCGCCCTGGCGCTCGAGCACCGCGGCCACTCGGCCGCGTCGGTGGCGCGGGCCGTCGAGGAGGCGTCGCTCGCGTTGGGCGTGGCGCACCTGCTCGACCGCCGCACCGACTCGCTGTCAGGCGGCGAGCTGCAGCGCGTGGCGCTGGCGGCATCGCTGGCGCACCGCCCGGCACTGCTCCTGCTCGACGAGCCCACCTCGCAGCTCGATCCCGTGGCGGGCGACGAGCTGATCGGCCTCCTGCGAAGACTGAACGAGGAGTGGGGGACGACCGTGGTCATGGCCGAGCACCGCCTGGAGCGCTGCCTCCCGGCGGCCGACCACGTGATCGCGCTCGAGAACGGACGAATCGCGTGCGACGCGAGCCCCGCGGACTTCCTGACCTGGGCGACCGAGACCCGGCCGCCGCTGGCGACACCCGCGGCGCGAATGTTCTCGCTGGCCGGCATCGAACCACTGCCGACGTCGGTCAAACAGGCGAGACAGGCGCTCCCGGAAATCGTCGTTACCCACACCCCAGACCCCACACCCGAGACCCGAAAGCGCCGCAGGCGCGTTGCCGCGGCGCTGAAACTACGCGGCGTCTGGCACGAGATCCCCGCCGGCCCAGCAATCCTGCGCGGCCTCGACCTGCAACTCCACCCCGGCGAACGCGTCGCCCTGATGGGCCGCAACGGCGCGGGCAAGAGCACGCTCCTGAAGCACGCGAAGGGACTGCTCGAGCCGACGCGCGGCAAGGTCGAGCGCTCCGGCGGCGTCGCCCTGCTGCTCCAGAACCCCGGCGACTACCTGATCCACGAGCACGCCTCGCAGGAGGTCGGCGAGCTGGGGCTCGCGCGCGCGGGACTATCCGGGCGCGGCGCCTCGGATCCGCGCGACTTCTCCGGCGGCGAGCGCCAGCGCCTGGCGCTCGAGCTGGTGCTGGGCGGCGGGTCGCCGGCGGTGGTGTGCCTGGACGAGCCCACGCGCGGCATGGACCGCTCGCGCAAGGACGACCTGATCGAGCGCCTGCACGAGCTCGCCGACGGCGGCGCGGCGGTGCTGGTCGCCACGCACGACCCCGAGTTCGCCGCGCTGCTCGCGCAGCGCGTGGTGCTGATGGGGGAGGGCGAGGTCATCGCCGACGGCCCGGTGGCCGAGGTGCTGTCGGGCGGCTGGTACTTCGCCACAGAGGTGGCGCGGGTGCTGGGCGGCGCCGGCGGGGCGCTCACGCCGGAGCAGGGACTGGCGCTGCTGCGCACGGAGCTGGTGTCGTGAGCTGGCAGGCGGCGATCTTCCTGGTGCTCGCGATGGTCCTCGCGGGCGGCCTGGCCTGGTACGAGCGCTCGAAGCCGCCGGCGCGCGTGGTGTCGTTGGTGGCGACGCTGTCGGCCCTTGCGGTGGTCGGCCGCATCGCGTTCGCCCCGATCCCGAACGTGAAGCCCACCACCGACATCGTGCTGTTCGCCGGCTGGGCGCTCGGGCCGATTCCCGGGTTCGCGGTGGGGGCGATCACCGGACTCGTCTCGAACGTGTTCTTCGGCCAGGGACCGTGGACGCCGTGGCAGATGACCGGCTGGGGACTCGTTGGGGTGCTGGGCGCGCTGGCGGCGAAGCTGGCGCGCGGTCGCGAGCCGCGGCGCCTCCCGCTCGCGCTTCTGTGCGCCTTCGCCGGCTTCGCCTACGGCGCGCTGCTCGACCTCTACCAGACCACCCTCACCGCCCAGCCCAACCTGGCCTCCTACATTGCGGTGTCGGGCACGTCGTTCCCGTACAACCTCGCCCACGCACTCGGCAACTTCGCCTTCGCCTTGCTGATCGGTCCCGCGTTCCTGCGCGCGCTGCGGCGCTACCGCCGCCGCTTCGAGGTGCGCTGGGCGGTGGCCGGGCTGCTGCTGCTCCTGCTCGCGCTGCCCGCGGCGGCCGGCGCGGCCACCACGCCCAAGCAGAAGGCCCTCGCCTACCTGCTGAAGGCGCAGAACAGGGACGGCGGCTTCGGGCCCGCCCCCGGCCAGGCGTCGAGCCCGCTCTATACGGGCTGGACCGGCTTCGGGCTCGCGGCCGCGGGGCTGAACCCGCGTGACGCGCGCAGGTCGAAGCTCGACCCGATCGCCTATACGCGCAGCCACCCAAGCAGTCTGAGCGACGTGGGGGAGGCCGAGCGCACCGTGCTCCTGCTGCACGCCGCCGGCGTCTCGCCGCGGAGCTTCGCCGGCCGCGACCTGGTGAAGCAGCTCAGCCGCGCGCAGAAGCCGGACGGCTCCTGGGAGGACCTGGTCGATCGCACCGCCTTCGGCATCCTGGCTCTGCGCGCGGCGGGCAGCTCCACCGGAGTGCGCAAGGGGGTGCTCTGGATCGAGCGCCAGCAGAACAGGGACGGTGGCTTCGGCTTCGGGCCGAAGGGCGGCTCGAGCGACGCGGACGACACCGGCTCCGTCCTCCAGGCGCTGGCGGCCGCCGGCAAGAGCAGGTCCAAGGCCGTGAAGCCCGCGATCTCCTTCTTGCGCCACGCGCAGAACCCCGACGGCGGCTTCGGACAGCTGAAGAGCGACCCGTCGAACGCACAGTCCACCGCGTGGGCGGTGCAGGGTGTCGTGGCCACGGGCCGCAACCCCGACTCGCTGAAGCGCGGCGGCAACACGCCTACGGGCTACCTGGTCTCGCTCCAGACCGCGAACGGCGCCGTCCGCTACTCGCGCACGAGCGCCCAGAGCCCGGTGTGGGTCACGGGCGAGGCGCTGGTCGCCTTCTCCCGCAAATCCCTCCCGATCGCCCCGGTCCCCCTGAAGAAGAAGGCGAAGACGGCGGCAGCGCCGGCACCGGTCCACGCACGCGTAAAGAAGGTGGCGAAGAGCCGCGAGAAGCGGCTGCACGGCGGACCAATAGCGACGATCGCCCGGACAACACCCGTGGCGGCAACTCCCACGAGTCACGAGTCACGAGTCACGAGCCACCCCTCCGAAGACCAGGGCACCGACCTCACCTGGATCCTCGTAGGCATAGCCGCGGCAGCCGTGGCAATAGCCCTCTTCCGCGGCCGCAAGCGCCTTCGCGCGCTGCTCGGCTAGTTTCAGGAGCCATGGACGTAGAGCAGGCGATCCGCGATCGCCGGACCCACAAGGCCTACGCGCCGGAGCCCGTGGAGCGCGAGCTGCTCGACGAGCTGCTCGAGCTGGCCCGCTGGGCCCCCAACCACCACCTCACCAACCCGTGGCGCTTTCGCGTGATCGGCCCCGAGGCGCTCGCGAAGCTGAAGGAGGCGGCGGGCCCCGAGGCGGCGTCGAAGCTCGCCCGCGCGCCCACGCTGGTGGTCGCCTCGGTGGTGCAGGACGGCGACCCGCTGCAGGACGAGGAGGACCTGCTGGCCACCGCGTGCGCCACCTACATCGTCCTGCTTGGCGCGCACGCACACGGGCTCGTGGGCTACTGGCGCACGCCCGGCGTCCTGCGCACCGACGCGGGCCGCGCCGCCGTGGGACTGCCGGACAACGAGCGCTTCGTCGCCCTGATCCACCTCGGCCACCCGCGTCAGGAGCAGTCGCCGCCTGAGCGGGCGCCGGCCGGACAGTACGTAACGTACCTGCCGTGATCTCGCGCGAGGACGCACTCGAGGCGCTGTCCGGGGAGCGCTTCGACCTCGTGGTGATCGGCGGCGGCATCACCGGCGCGGGTGTGGCGCTCGACGCCGCCTCGCGCGGCTACAGCGTGGCGCTCGTCGAGCGCGACGACTACGCGGCCGGCACCTCCAGCCGCTCGTCGAAGCTGATCCACGGCGGCCTGCGCTACCTCCAGAGCTTCGACCTCGGCCTCGTGAGAGAAGCGCTGCTCGAGCGCGCGCTCATGGTGAACCTGGCGCCGCACCTGGTGCACCCGCTGGCGTTCCTCGTGGCCGGCGTGGACGGCAAGCACCCCGACCGTGCGGTCGGAGCCGGGTTGAACATGTACGACGTGATGGCCCGCGAGCGGATCCGCCGCCGCGGCGACGAGGACGACTGGAGCCCCGAGCGCCACCGGCTGATCTCCGCCGAGCAGACGCTCGAGCTGGCGCCCGCGCTTGCGGGGCGCGATCCCACGTCGGCCTACCTCTTCTACGACTGCCAGACCGACGACGTGCGCCTGGTGCTGACCGTGCTCGGCGAGGCCGAGCGCTTCGGCACCGTGATGGCCAACCGCTGCGAGGTGCGCAGCCTCCTCGACCACCACGGCCGCGCAGCCGGCGTCGTGTGCCGCGACCGCCTGACCGGCGACGACTTCGAGATCCAGGCGGAGAACGTGGTGAGCGCAACGGGCGTGTGGGCCGACCGCATCCGCCCGGACGAGCTCTACGCCGACGAGGAGATGCCGCGCATCCGGCCCAGCCGGGGCACGCACGTCACCGTCTCGCGCGACACGCTCCCGGTCCACTGCGCGGTGATCGTGCCCGGGCCGGACGGGCGCAGCGCGTTTGCGCTGCCGTGGCTCGGCCGCATCCTGCTGGGCACCACCGACAACGACTACGAGGGCCCGCTCGAGCACGTGCCCCCTGGCCGGGAGGACGTGGAGTACCTGCTCGCCGCGTGCAACGAGTTCTTCGGCAGCTCTATCGGCGCCTCCGACATCACGGGCGCCTACGCGGGCGTGCGCCCGCTCGTCTCGACCGCCGACCCCAAGAAGTCGGTGGACATCTCCCGCAAGGCCGAGCTGTTCGAGACGAGCTCGGGCCTGCTCACGATCACCGGCGGCAAGCTCACCACCTGGCGCCGGATGGCGAAGCTCACCGTGGACCGCGTGGTGGAGCGCGAGGGCCGCGAGGCGACCTGCCGCACCCACGAGATCCCGCTGGGAGAGCCCGCCGGCCAGGATGACCTGCCGGACGTCGACGGGGTGACCGAGGAGAGCCGCGCGCTGCTCGCGGGCCGCTACGGCCACGCGGCGCGCGAGGTGCTGGACTTGGCCGCCGCTCGCGACGGGCTGGCGAACCGGATCGTGCCGGACCTGCCGGACCTGGTGGCCGAGGCCCCGTTCGCGGCGTCGCACGAGCAGGCGTGCACGATTGGCGACGTACTGCTGCGCCGCACGCGGGTGGGACTCCTGGCCGCGCCCGACCTCGTGGGCGAGGACGCCGCGGCCCCGCGCGCGATCGCCGCGGCGATGGCGCCCGAGCTGGGCTGGGACGAGGAGCGGATCGAGCGGGAGCTGCGCGACTGGCGCGAGCTCGCCGCGGCGGAGGGGATCGCGGGGCCGTGACCGTCCTGCGAGTTCCCGGCCGGACGATCGACGTCGAGCCGGGCCGCCCGCTGCTGATGGGCATCGTGAACGCGAGCCCGGAGTCGTTCTCCGACGGCGGCATGACCAGCGACGTGGAGGCGCAGGTGCAGCTCGCCCACGAGCAGATCGAGGCGGGCGCCCACCTGATCGACGTCGGCGGCGAGTCGGGCGTGACCGACAGGGCGCCGGTGACCGCCGAGGAGGAGCGCCGCCGCGTCGTGCCGCTGGTGGAGCGCCTCGCCGCCGATGGCGTGCTCGTGTCCGTGGACACCTTCAAGCCCGACGTGGCCCGGGCGGCGCTCACCGCCGGCGCGGCGATGATCAACGACGTGAGCGGCCTGCTCGACCCGGAGCTGGCCGACGTGTGCGCGGCGGCGGGGGCCGCGCTGGTTCTCATGCACACACGCGCGCGCCCGAAGGAGAAGACCTTCCCCGCCTACGACGGCCCGGTGACCGACGACGTGCTGGCGTTCCTGCGCGAGCGCATGCGGATCGCCGCCGACCGGGGCGTCAGCGAGGAGCAGATCGTCATCGACCCGGGCCCCGACTTCGCGAAGACCCCCGCGCAGACGGTGGAGGCCCTGCGGCACCTCGACACGCTCCGCGAGCTGAACCGCCCGATCCTGCTCGCCGTCTCCCGCAAGGACTTCGTCGGTGCGCTGACGGGCCGCCGCCCGCGCGAGCGCCTGGCGGGCAGCCTCGCCGCGATCGGCGAGGGCGTGGACGCCGGCGCCTCCATCCTGCGCGTGCACGACGTGGCGGAGGTGCGCGACTTCTTGACCGTAAGAGCCGCGCTGCGCGGGGAAGCTAAGGTCCCAGAGGACCTGCGACTCGCGGAGGACCTGCGGCGGCAGCGCACATGAGCACGATCACGATCGCCCAGATGTCGGACCTGCACTGCGGCTCGCCGCACTTCGTGCCGAGCCTCCTCGAGCGCGCCATAGCGGAGGTCAACGAGATCCAGCCCGACGTCGTGGTCATCTCGGGGGATCTCACCGCCGACGGGTTCCGGCAGGAGTTCCAGACCGCGCGCGAGTACATCGACCGCGTGGAATGCGAGCGGCTGATCGTGATCCCCGGCAACCACGACTCGCGCAACGTCGGCTACGTCCACTTCGAGGAGTTCTTCGGCGACCGCTCGGCGCACCTCGTGGTGAACGGGGTATCGATGGTCGCGATCGACTCCACCGAGCCGGACCTGGATCACGGCACGATCGGTCGCGGCCGCTACGGCTGGATCGAGGAGTGCTTCTCGGAGGACGAGGGCGCCTTCCTGCGCGTCTTCGTGCTGCACCACCACCTGCTGCCGGTGCCGGGCACCGGCCGCGAGCGCAACGTGGTGCACGATGCCGGCGACGCGCTCGAGTGCCTCCAGCGCGCCGACTGCCACCTGGTGCTCTCGGGCCACAAGCACGTGCCCTACGCCTGGCGGCTGGAGGACCTGTTCGTGGTGAACGCCGGCACGGTCTCCACCACACGGCTGCGCGGCAAGACCAAGCCCTGTTACAACCTGATCGAGGCGACGCACGAGCGGGTCACCGTCTACCGGAAGTACCCCTTCCACGAGCAGGACGCGATCCTCACGTTCGACCCGCGGACCTTCGACTACGAGAAGTCGCCGACGCTGCTCGGCGA
>DATNBJ010000010.1:0-3789 GCA_035572055.1 Thermoleophilaceae bacterium
ACCCGCCGCGGACGATCCGGTCGATGGCGCTCATGAGGGTCCTGCCGTGGCCCTGGCGCCGCCGGTCTCCGCGCACCGCCAGGCCCTCGACATATCCGGTGCGGACCGCCTCGCCGTCGTAGATCAGGCGGCGCTGGGTCACGCACGCGTGGCCGATCAGCTCCCCGTCTTCCCACAGCAGGGCGTGCATCCCGCCGAGGCAGTGCCGCCAGTCGTCCTCCGTGAACTGGTCTCCGAACGCGTCAACCATCAGCGATCGCACCGCCGCGAGCGCGTCGCCGCCCAGGTCACTCGTATGGGCGATCTGCATGCGCACCACCCTAGACCCCGCCGAAATGATCAATTAGGGTTGACCCGCATAGATCTCCGGGGGGCGTCCCGACCAGGAGGAAAAACCTGGAGGTCGTGATGAAGCAGTCCTTGGAGGACGCACGCCGGCGCCAGCAGGACGGGGCGGCGCGGCGCTTCGCAAAGCGGGCGAAGGAGCGGGAGCGGAACGTCGAGGCTCTCGAACAGCCCGGCGGCCTCGCAAAGGTCAACTCGCCCGAAGACCTGGCGCAGCGGCTCGATCGGGTCAAGCGCTACATCGCGGGCCAGCCGCTGCCGACCACCGCGGCCGAGGTCCCGGCGGCGGAGGTGGCACCCCTCGGCGAAGGCACGGGCATCGTGCTCGAGGCGATCATCGACACGCCGGACTTCGTAGGCGTCCGCTATCTGGAGCAGGGCGTGGTGGCGGGGCGGGCCGTGTGCCGCATCGACATCCGCGACGCGGGCGGCGCGGTGATCGGCTACGGCACCGGCTCGATGGTCTCGCCGCGGCTGCTCCTGACGAACCACCACGTCCTCCCGAGCGCCGATCTCGCGAAGACGAGCGCGGCGGAGTTCAACTACCAGGACGGCCTCGACGGGCAGGCGCTCCAGTCCAAGCAGCTGCCGCTCGACCCGGACACGTTCTTCATCAACGACCAGGAGCGCGACTTCGCGCTCGTGGCCGTGGCCGGTACGGACCAGCAGCTCGCCGCCTACGGTTGGAACCCGCTGATCGAGGCTCAGGGGAAGGCGGTGATCGGCGACTTCGCGACGATCGTCCAGCACCCCGGCGGCGAGAAGAAGCAGATCGCGCTGCGCGACAACCGCATCGTCGACCAGCTCGAGCTCTTCCTCCATTACCAGGCCGACACCAAGCCGGGCTCGTCGGGATCGCCGGTGTTCAACGACCAGTGGGAGGTCGTAGCGCTGCATCACGCGAGCGTGCCGACGCCGGAGCACGGGCCCGGCTCCTTTCTCAACGAGGGGATCCGCGCGAGCCGGATCCTCCAGTACCTCGACCAGCACACCACGGCTCGGCAGCAGGCCATGGTCGACCAGATGCGGACCGCGAAGCCGCCGGCCGTGCGCGGCGAGGCCGATGTGCCCCCGCCCGCCGTGGCGACCAGCGGCGACGTGGCGCCTCTGAGCTGGACGCTGCCGCTCGAGCTGTCGATCGAGCTGCGCCACGCGGGAGTGACGGCCTCGGTCGCCAGCACGCCGCCGGCGGATCTCGAGGCGCTCGTCGAGCCCTTCCACGACGACGACTTCTCGGACCGCCACGGCTACGACCCGAGGTTCCTCGACATGGAGGTGCCGTTGCCGAAGGTGGTCGACAAGAGCGTGGTGTCGAAGCTCGACGACGGCACGTTCCTGCTCCAGTACGAGCACTTCTCGATCGTGATGAACAAGGACCGGCGGCTGGCGATCTTCACCGCGTCGAACGTGGACGCGAACCCGCAGCGGAAGGAGCCGGAGCCGGGGAGGGACTACAGCCGGCGCGGCCTGACCGGGCTCGGTCCGAACGACCAGGAGAAGTGGTTCATCGACCCGCGCATCCCGGCGATCCACCAGCTCCCGGACAAGTTCTTCACCAAGGACCGCAAGGCGTTCGACAAGGGCCACATCGTGCGGCGCGAGGACGTGGCGTGGGGGACCAGCTACGACGAGCTCCGGATCGCGAACGGCGACACGTTCCACGTGACCAACTGCTCGCCCCAGGTGGCGAACTTCAATCGCTCCAACAAGCAGGGCCTGTGGGGACTGCTCGAGAACCTGGTGCTCAAGCAGGCGACGGCCGAGCGCTACTGCCTGTTCGCGGGCCCGGTGTTCACTCCGGACGACCCGCCCTTCCACGGCTCGGACGACACCGGGAACGTGGTGATCGGGATCCCGAAGCAGTTCTGGAAGGTGGTCGTGGCCCAAAAGGGCGGCGCTCTACAGACGTTCGCGTTCCTGCTCGATCAGGACCTGACCGACGTCGAGTTCGAGTTCGCGGTCGACGCGCAGTGGCGCACCCGGATGGTCTCGATCCCCCACCTGCAGCAGCTGGTCGGTGCCGCCACCTTCCCCAAGGCGGTGCACGACTCCGACCAGATCGACGCCGCGGCGGGCCAGGAGCTCCAGGCCCACGGCGGAATCGAGGCGATCTCGGGCGAGACCTAGGCGACCTCCGATTCGGCCCAGCGCAGGGCCTCGTCGTGGTCGAAGAAGGCCGCGATGCTGGTCGCCAGCCCGTTGGGCTCCAGACGCACAAGGATGGTGAAGCGCGCGGGGACCGCCGCCCCGCTGGCCACGCCGCTCAGGGTCCAGCGGCAGCGCGCGACGAGCAGGGCGCCCAGCTCCTCGACGTTGTCCACGTCGAGGCGGTCCTCCTCCCAGGCTCCGCGGAAGCCGTTGAGAAACTCGGCGAAGGCCTCGCGACCCACGAACGGGCCCGGCTCAGGCCACTGCGGGTCGGGTCTGAAGACGACGTCGCGGTCGAAGCCCGCGAGGAACGTCTCCATGTCCCCTGAGTTGTACGCGTCCGCCCGCTCCCTGAACCAGTTCGCCGACGGCGCCGCCACGCTGCGAGCGTAGCCGACCGGCTAGACCCCCGAGCAGCTCTTCTCGGCGGGCGGCGCCGGGAACGCCGGGTCCGTCGCTGCCGCGATCGTCGACGCGTCCACCGCGAACGGTGAGTCCGCCTTGTAGCTGTCGAGCTTGATCGAGGGGTCGCCCTGGATGAACTTCGTCCGCCTGCACTGGAGGAAGCCCAGCGTCACCGAGGCGCTCTTGACCGTCACGGTCTGGAACGTCGGCGTCGGCGTCCACCACTCGCTGTTCGACGAGCCGACGAGCACGCCGATGCGGTGGCCCGCCGGCAGCACCCAGTCGTCGCCGTACATGTCGAACGAGACCTTGCCCGTCCCGCCCAGCAGGTACGTGCCGCGCGAGATCAGCGTGGCGTTGCCCGCGGAGTCGACGTCGTAGATGTCCGCCGTCAGGTTCGCGTTCTGGAACTGCGAGACCTGGTCGACGGTCAGCCGCGGCACGCCCGCGAAGCGGACCTCGCTCTTGAACGGCGGCGAGAACGTCCAGATCCCGAGGCCGTTCGGCGAGCCGCCCTCGGCGGTGCCGTTGTTCAGCGTGTCGTCGGTGTAGGAGCCGGGCTTGAGCGAAGCCGTGTAGGTCTTGGCATCGGTCGGCGGCCAGTGCGTCTCGGAGCGCCACCTGCCGTCGCCCGACTCGACCGCGATCGGCGGGTCGGCGACCTTCGGCGAGATGCCCTTGAGGTACTTGTCGTACCAGCGCATCACCTCGTCGAACCAGCCGGCGCGGCCCATCGCGAGGCGGCCGGAGGCGTCGGTGTCGTTCCCGCGCACGTGGTCCCACATGCCGAACCAGGCGCGCTTCGGGCCGGCCATGCCGTTCCAGAAGTCGTAGGCGCCGTCCGGCTTCGTGTTGTTCTCGATGAAGCCCTGGGTGAGGAGCAGCGGCGTC
>DATNBJ010000011.1:0-2560 GCA_035572055.1 Thermoleophilaceae bacterium
ACGCCTTCCGCGGCGACTTCCAGGGCGCGGCCTCGGTCGTCTTCTACCGCTCGCCGCCGCCCGACAAGGAGGACCCCAAGCAGAAGGAGCTGCGCGAGGCGTTCGAGGAGGGCCTTGCGGCGGGGCTCGAGTCGGCGGGCGTGCAGACGGTGGGCGTCGAGGAGCAGGGCACCGACCCCTCGCAGGTGGGCTGGTACGGCGACCACAAGATGTCGAGCGTCGACAGCGTCGACCTCCCCGGCGGCCGCCTGGCGCTCGTCTTCGTGCTGAACGGCGAGAAGGGCAAGTACGGCATCAAGGACACGGCCGACGCGCCACTGCCGAAGCTGCCGATTGGGTCGGGGACGGCTGTCGGCTCGTTGGGTGGCTGAGAAAGAGTGCCTAGTGCCTAGCTCCTAGTGCCCAGACCGTTGGTCCACAGCTCTAGGCACTAGGCACTAGGCACTGTTGTTCATCAGTCCGCGCCCAGCGCTAGGTTGCCTCAGTGCAGTACTTGCCCTTGGTGGTGTCCTTCGCTGTTGCGGTCGCGATCGTCCCGGCCGCCGTCAGGGGCCTCCACACCCAGGGGTTCGTGCGGCAGAACTACCGCGGCAGGCAGGTCGCCTTTCCGGCGGGCATCGCGCTGATAGCGGCGTCGCTCGTCGCGCTGGCCCCACTGGCGCTGGTCGACGAGCTCGACGACGGCAAGGTGTTCAAGCCGGACATCGGGATGGCGGTCACCTACGTGCTCGGGGTGGCGCTGCTCGGCCTGCTCGACGACCTCGTGGGCGCGGAGGCGCCCGCACGTGGCTGGCGAGGGCACGCGCGGGCCACGCTGAGCGGTGCCTTCTCCACCGGCGCGCTGAAGGCGATCGGCTCGTTCGCTCTGGCGCTGTTCGTGCTGCGCGGCCGGGGGCTCGCCACGGGCGACTACGTGCTGGCGGTGGTCCTGGTCGTGCTCACCACCAACCTGTTCAACCTGCTGGACCTGCGTCCGGGCCGATCGCTGAAGGCGCTCGTGCTCGTGGGCGCGGGAGTGAGCATCGGGTCGAGGGACCTCTACCCGCTGTGGACGCTCGGCCTGTTCATCGGGCCCGCGCTGCTGCTCCTGCCGCTCGACCTGCGCGAGCGGGGGATGCTCGGCGACACCGGCTCGAACGCGGTCGGCGCGATCGCCGGGCTGTGGTTCGTGCTGGCGCTGTCGACGCTGGCGCAGATGATCGCCGTCGGACTGATCGCAATTGCAACTGTTTACGGGGAATTCCGCTCTCTTTCCGAGCTGATCGAGAAGACCCCGGTTCTCCGTCATCTAGACTCGATTGGAAGAGCGCATGCCTGATCGCTTGCGGGAAACCCGCTTCATATTCGTGACAGGGGGCGTCGTCTCGGCGCTGGGGAAGGGCATCGCGTCGGCCTCGATCGGCCGGCTGCTGGTGTCGCGCGGCCTGCGCGTCACGATCCAGAAGTTCGACCCCTACATCAACGTGGACCCGGGCACGATGAGCCCGTTCCAGCACGGCGAGGTGTTCGTCACCGAGGACGGCGCGGAGACCGACCTCGACCTCGGCCACTACGAGCGCTTCACGGACGTGAACACCACGCGCGGGTCGAACGTGACCACCGGCGCGATCTACCACACGGTCATCCGGCGCGAGCGCCGCGGCGACTACCTCGGCGGCACCGTCCAGGTGATCCCCCACATCACCGACGAGATCAAGCAGCGCATACGGCTCGTCGCCGAGGCCGAGGACGTCGACATCGTGATCACCGAGATCGGCGGCACGGTCGGCGACATCGAGTCGCTGCCGTTCCTCGAGGCGCTGCGCCAGTTCCAGGTCGACCACGGGCGCGACCGCTGCATGTTCGTCCACCTCACGCTGGTGCCCTACCTGGGCCACGCGGGCGAGCTGAAGACCAAGCCCACGCAGCACTCGGTGCAGGAGCTGCGCCGCATCGGCATCCAGCCGGACATGGTCATGTGCCGCTCCGAGGGCCCGATCGAGCGCGACATCCGCGAGAAGATCGCTCTCTTCGCGAACCTGCCGGTCGACGCGGTCATCTCAGCGCGCGACGTCGACTCGATCTACAAGGTCCCGCTCTACTTCCGCGCCGAGGGCGTCGACGACCAGATCCTCGACCACTTCAGGATCGAGGCCGAGCCGCCGGACCTCTCCGAGTGGGAGGCGCTCGTGAAGCGCGCCGACCAGATCACGGACGTGGTCCGGATCGGCCTCGTGGGCAAGTACATCCAGCTCGAGGACGCCTACCTGTCGGTGATCGAGGCGCTGCACCACGGCGGCTATCACCACGGCGGCAAGATCGAGGTGCGCTGGGTCGACGCCGAGGGCCTGGACAAGGTCGAGGCCGAGCGCCAGCTCGAGGAGTGCGACGGCGTGCTGATCCCGGGCGGCTTCGGCGTGCGCGGGGTGGAGGGCAAGATCCGCGCCGCCCGCTACGCCCGCGAGCAGGGCGTGCCGTTCCTCGGCATCTGCCTGGGCATGCAGGTGGCCGTGTCCGAGTTCGCCCGCCACGTGGTGGGCATGGACGGGGCCAACTCCACCGAGTTCGACCCCGAGACCCC
>DATNBJ010000012.1:0-9846 GCA_035572055.1 Thermoleophilaceae bacterium
CGATCAGTCGCAGCGCCGCCTCGAGGATGTCCTCGCGCCGCGGGTTCTCACGCTTGCTGTTCACCGGCGCCTTTCGCATGTACGAACGTACCGTACAACAGCGGCTGCATATGCCTGAGCGCTACGACGTGATCGTCGTCGGTGGCGGGTTCGCCGGGGTCACCGCCGCGCGCGAGTGCGCCCTGCAGGGTCGTCGCACCCTGTTGCTCGAGGCGCGTGACCGGCTCGGCGGCAGGACCTGGAGCGCCGCCTGGAACGGCTTCGCGGTCGAGTACGGCGGCGCCTGGGTCCACTGGCACCAGCCCCACACCTTCTCCGAGCTGACCCGGGCCGGCCTCGGCGTCAGCGTGAGCGACAACGCGGGTCGTGCCTACTGGCAGGTCGGCTCCGAGCGGCGCAGCGGCACGATCGAGGAGCGCGACGAGATCGCCCGCCGCGGCTGGGACCGCTTCGTGGAGGGGGTGCGCGAGGCTCTGCCCCAGCCGCATGCGCCCCTCGCCGCGCTGCCCCAGCTTGCCCGCTTCGACCGGCTGAGCGCGGCCGAGCGGGTGGCCGAGCTCGACCTCGACGAGGAGGAGCGCGACGTGCTGGTCGCCGAGCTCGAGTCGGTCACGCACGCCCCGCTGTCGGAGTCCGGCGCGGTGTCGATTCTGCGCTGGCATGCGCTCTCCGGCTACAGCCTCGAGCTCACTCAGCACACGGGCGGCCGCGTGACGATCGACGAGGGCACGGGCGCTCTGCTCCGCGCGATCGCCGACGCTGCCGAGTTCGAGCGCCGGCTCGACACGCCGGTGGCCGCGGTCAGGCGCCGCGACGGCGGGGTGGAGGTGGAGACGCGCGCCGGCGAGGTCTTCGGCGCGCGTGCCGTGGTCGTCGCCGTGCCGCTCAACACGCTCGGCGGGATCGACTTCAGCCCGGCCCTGCCGGAGGACAAGCAGCGGGCGATCGCGCTCGGGCAGGCCAGCCGCGGCATCAAGGTGATGATCCACGCGCGCGGCGAGGACGTGATCCAGAACTCCATCCGCCCGGGCCACCCACTCGGCTACCTGGACAGCGAGACGCTGTTCGGCGACGGCACGCAGCTCATGATCGGCTTCGGTCCCGATGCGGACGCGTGCGACCCCGAGGACCGGGCCGCCATGCAGGCCAGCCTGGACGAGACCGTGCCGGGCTACGAGGTCCTCGGCGCCACCGCGCACAACTGGGTGGCCGACGAGTTCTCGCGCGGCACTTGGGCCATCCACCGCCCGGGCTGGTACGAGCACCACCACGCCGCGATGCGCCGCCCCGAGGGCAACCTGATCCTGGCCGGGTCGGACCTGGCGAACGGCTGGGCCGGGTTCATCGACGGCGCGATCGAGTCGGGTTTGCGGGCCGGCCGGCTAACCGTGGCGCTCAGTGGCTGACGGCGAGATCCCCCAGGCGCCGGTGAAGGTCTCCCCGGGCTGGAGCGTGATGAGGCCGGCGCCGCTCTGGAACGCGTTCGGGGCGCAGGTCATCGGCTCCACGGCAAGTCCGCGCCGCCGCCGGTCCGGCGCGGGAATCGCGTCGCCTGTGAAGAGCATCAGGTAGGGATAGCTCTCGTCCTGCCACAGGCTCACGGCCGCGCCTCCGTCGGGGTCCGTCAACTCCACGCGGGCGCGGCCGTCGCCGTCGCGTTCCAGATCGCTGAAGCCGGTGTCCAGCTGCGTCGCGCCGCCGATTTCCCGGGCGACACGAAAGTCATATTCGGACCCCTCCACCGGCTCGGAGCCGGCCGGGATCGCGCGGTCGTCGCTCGTCAGCCGCGTCGAGCCGGGCGCGCGCAGCGTGCACGAGTCGATCGTCTCCGTGCCCGCCGTCAGGTACGGGTGCGCGCCTGCGCCGAACGGGCAGGGTTCCTCGCCCGCATTGGTCGCCGACGTGCGGACGGTCAGGCCGTCTTCGCCGAGCTCGTAGTCGAGGGCGAGCGCGAGTGTGAAGGGGTAGCCGTCCTGCGGGTGCAGCAGGTACTCCATGCGCACGCGCCGCTCGTCCCGGTCGCCGACCCGCCAGTTGACCCAGCGCACGAGGCCGTGAATCGCGTTGCGCTTGTCCGGCTCGGTGAGCGGAAGCTGGTGGCGCTCCCCCGCGAACTCGTAGCTCCCGTCGCGCACCCGGTTCGGCCAGGGGATCAGGCACTGCCCGCGTCCGGAGGTGGCCATCTCCCGCTCGCCGTAACCGTCGAGCAGCGCTCGCTCGCCGATCCTGTAGTCGCGCAGCCCGCCACCCACCTCGACCACCAGCGCACGCTGGTCGAGGTGGCGGAGCTCGATCTGCTCACCCGTAGGAAACATCAGCCCGCGCACGCTGCCGGATGAGGCTCCGGTCGAGCTCGGCAACCGTGCGGACGCCGCACAGCGCCATGGTCGTCCGCAGCTCGTCCGCGAGTATGTCGATGCAGTGGCGCACCCCCGCCTCCCCGGCGGCCGCCAGGCCGTACAGGTGCGCACGCCCCACGAGCACCCCGCGGGCGCCAAGAGCGAGGGCGGCGGCGATGTCGCTGCCGCGGCGGAAGCCCGAGTCGACGAGCACCTCCAGGCGGTCGCCGGCGGCGTCCACGATCCCGGGCAGCACGTCGATCGTGGCCGGAACGTGGTCGAGCTGGCGGCCGCCGTGGTTGCTCACGACCACGCCGTCGAGGCCGGCATCCGCGGCGCGCACGGCCTCGTCGGGGCGCAGCACGCCCTTGAGGAGGATGGGCCCGTCCCAGAGCTCCCGGATCCAGTCGAGATCCTCCCAGCGAAGGGTGCCGTCGAACATGTGCGGCATCTTCTCGCGCGAGCGGCGGTCGGGCGGTCCGATGTTCGGGAAGCTGATCGTCTCGGACGTCAGGAAGTGCCACGACCAGCTCGGACGAAGCGCACCGTCGAGGAGGGTGCGCAGCCTGAGCCGCGGGCTCGGGAGGTTGAGGCCGGCGTGCCTCTCCCGCGTGCGGTCCGAGCGCACGGCTGTGTCACCGGTGAAGAGCAGGGCGGTGAAGCCTGCGGCGCGCGCCCGCGCCAGGGCCTCCTTCGCCTCGCCGCGGTCGCCCCACACGTAGACCTGGTACCAGAGCGGCGTGTCGGTCTCGGCGGCCACGTCCTCGATCGAGGTCGTCGCCAGGGTGGACAGCGCGTAGGGAATTCCGGCGTGGCGGGCCGCTCTCGCCACGGCCCGCTCGCCCTCGTGGTGGAACATGCGCGGCGACCCGATCGGCGCGAGCGCGAACGGCAGCGGCGTCCGCCGGCCCAGCAGGGTGGTGCTCGTCTCCACGCGGGCGGCGTCGCGCGCCATGGCGGGCAGGAACTCGAGCTCGTCGAACGCCGCGCGGTTGCGCCGCAGCGTGTACTCGTCCCCGCCGCCGCCGTCCAGGTACGCGCGCGCGCCGAGCGGCAGGCGGCGCCGCGCCTGCCGGGCCACGTCCTCGATGCTGTGGCAGCGCGCCAGCCGGCGGGCGCCGTACGGAGCGGGCGGCCGCGCCACCCTCAGCAGCGGAAGCGTCTCCCGAAGCTGCACGCGGTCAGGCGAGGGCCATGTCGGCGGCCTCCGACGCGACCGGGTCGGGCCGGCGCATCATCCGGGTGGAGACGAAGAACCCGAGCAGGCTGGCCAGGATCGGCACGCCGAGCGCCACCTGCAGGGCCAGCGGCCGCGCGTCGGTGTTGATGCGGATGATCTCGTCCTGGATGTCCGGCGGCTGGTCCGCGACCTGCTCCTCGAGCTGCGTGTTGCTCAGCACCTCCGCGTCGTGCTCGAGAGCGTCGGACACCTGCGACTGTGCCGCCGGCGGAAGCACCTTGCTGTCCTGGGCCATCTGCGTAAAAGCTATTGACAGCGTGGCCAGCATGATCGCGCCGGCGAAGGCGAGCCCGAACGACAGCCCGAACGAGCCCGCCGCCGAGTTCACGCCCGCCGCCTCGCTGACCCGCTCGTTGGAGATGGGCGAGAGGGTGTAGTTGTTGAGCTGGGAGACGAGCAGGCCCAGCCCTCCGCCCGCGACGATCAGCGGGATCACCAGCGCCCAGCCCGAATGCGCGCGCGGCACGATCGGGATGAGCGCGATCATGCCGACGAACAGCAGCCCCCAGCCCGCCCGGATCAGGACCGCGGGCCGGCGCTGGCCGGCCTTCCTGCCGGCGAGCAGGGCCGTGCCGAACATCGTCAGCGACAGCGGCGCGATCGTCAGGCCGGTCTGTAGCGCGTTGTACTCCTGCACCATCTGCAGGTAGATCGGCAGGGCGATCATCATGCCGCCGAGCGAGATGTTCTGCAGGAGCTGGGACGAGATCCCGAGGCGGAACAGGGCGTGCTTGAAGAGGTCGGGGTCGAGCAGCGCGGGCTTGCCCTCGCGCTTGCGTCGCACCAGCCAGCGGGATAGCGAGCCGAGACCGACCAGGCCGACGGCGATCAGCACGCCGACGTACTCGCCGCCCTCCTGCCACACGAGCACGCCGATCACCACGCCCGCCATCCCGATCGCCGAGAGCAGCGCGCCGACCACGTCGACGCCGCGGTCGCCGGTGTAGGGCACGTCCTGCACGAGCTTCATGCCGCTCAGCACGACGACGATCACCACGTCCTCGAGCAGGAACCCCACTCGCCACGACAACAGAGTGGTGAGGAAGCCGCCGAGCAGCGGACCGACCGCGGCCGCGACCGCCGCCGCCGCGCCCACGAGGGCGTAGGCCTTCTTCTGGGCGGCTCCCTCGAAGTTGCCGTGGATCAGCGACTGCATCGCCGGCAGTAGCAGCGAGGCGCCGAGGCCGCCGATGATCGCCCAGAACACGATGATCGCCGTGAGGCTCTGTGCGAGCGTCATCGCCGTCGCGCCCAGCGCGTATCCGAGCAGTCCGAGGACAAAGGCCCGCTTGCGGCCCATGAGGTCGCCCACCTTGCTGCCGATGAGGATGAAGGCGGCCGACACGAGCGCCTCCAGCGCGATGGCGCCCTGCACCCCGCTCACCGTGGTGTCGAGGTCGTCGACGACCTTCGATATCGACACGTTCATCAGCGACGTGTCGACCACCAGCACGAACATCGCCATCGCCAGCAGCAGGGCCAGTCGCCGTGTGGCCCCCGTCCACTCGGCGGCGTCGTGCTCGTTCGCCATCGCGCATGTTGTGCGCGCGGCGGCCGATCCGGCATCCCCCGATTGGGGTGAGGCCCCACGCTCCGCGTCCACTCAGAGTTCGGCCGTGGGCTGGATCTACGGGGAGCTCGTCCTCATCGCGCTCGCGGCGATGCTGTCGCCGACCACGCTGTCGTTCTCGATCCTGGCGCTCGTGCTCGGCGACCGGCCGCTGCGCACCGGTGCGTGGTTCTACCTGGGGGCGATGACCGCGACGCTGGTGATCGGCGTCGTGGGGCTCGTGGTGATCGGCGATGTGGCGGCGTCGCACGGCACCTCCACGCCGAAGACCTGGGTGGCGATCGTCGACGTCGTGCTCGGCGCGCTGGTGATCGCCTGGGTGGCGCGCGTGCTGCGGCGCCCGCCGAACCCCGAGCGGATGACGAGCATGGTGGCTCAGATGAGCAAGGTGGCGTCGTCGCCGGCAATCGCGATCCTCGGCGCCGGCGCCGCGCTGGCCAACCCGGGCGGGTTCATCCCCATCGCGCTGAAGAGCATCTCCGAGACGAATCCGAGCACGGTCCAGGCGGTCGCGGACTGGATCTTCTTCGCGGTGGTCTCGCTGCTGCCGCTGCTCGCGGCGCTGGTGGCGCTCCTGGTCGCGCGCGAGTGGGCGCAGGCGATCCTCGAGCGTGCGCGTGGCTGGCTCGAGCGCCACGCGCGGACCGTCGCGGCCGTGATCTTCGTCCTCGCCGCGGCCGCCCTGATCCGCAACGGCATCGCGGGCCTCACGAGCTGAGATCATCCGCGCATGGCCTACGACGAGGATCTGGCCAACCGCATCCGCGAGCTGCTCGCGGACGAGAAGGGCATCACGGAGATGAAGATGTTCGGCGGGCTCGCGTTCCTCATCAACGGGAACATGTCGGTGGGGTGCAGCGGCAAGGGCGGGCTGATGCTGCGCGTGGAGCCGGAGGAGACCGGCGCGCTCGCCGCGAAGCCGCACGCGCGCCCGTTCGAGATGCGCGGGAAGGCGATGGATGGCTGGCTGCGCGTGGACTCCGAGGGCCTCAGGACCAAGCGCCAGCTCGAGCCGTGGGTGCGCCGCGGCGTGGCCTACGCGCGCTCGCTGCCGCCGAAGGGCGAGAAGTAGCCAGTGTCCTGAGTCGAAAACTCGGTTTCAGCTTCCGTCGCCGGGAAGGTGCGCCCGAATTTCCGAGTCAGGACACCTAGTTCCTGCCGCTGCCGAAGAGCTGCAGGAACAGCAGGAACAGGTTGAAGACGTCGAGGAAGATCCCGGCGGCGATCGGGATCGCCTGGTCCGCGCTCGAGCGCCGCAGCCGGTTGAAATCCACGAGGGTGTACCCCGAGAAGATCGCGATGCCCGCGAGCGCGTAGAACGTCTGCGCGCCGTTGATCCGGAACAGCACCAGGATCAGACCGAACACGATCAGCCCGAGCAGGGCGAAGAAGAGGGTCCTGTAGAGGTACGAGAGGTCGCGCCTGGTGGCGTACCCCCAGGTGCCCATGCCGGCGACGGTGAGCCCGGTGGCCCCTGCCGCCTGCCAGACGACGGTCGGCTCGTTCTCGGCGTACCAGACGACGGTCACTCCCACCGCCAGCCCGAGCAGGAAGCCGACGCCGAAGAGCAGCGCCAGCGCGATCCCGGTCTGCCCGCGCGCGTTCGCCACGTTCAGCCCGACGATGCAGCCCAGCGCGCCGATCCAGGGAATCAGGAACTGGAGCCCGGTGAGGTTGCGGCCCGCGTAGGCGCCCAGCGCGGCGA
This sequence comes from Thermoleophilaceae bacterium, assembly GCA_035572055.1. Classification (GTDB taxonomy): domain Bacteria; phylum Actinomycetota; class Thermoleophilia; order Solirubrobacterales; family Thermoleophilaceae; genus JAICJR01. The sequence continues at coordinate 6,855 of DATNBJ010000012.1, forward strand.
AGCCGCAGGTGACCGCCACGAGGAGCATGACCCGGCCAAAGAGCGCGCGTGCGGCGACGCCTTCGAGCGGCTGACTGGTTGGAACGCTGCCGATGTCGTAGCCCATGCTGGGAGGGTAACCGGGTCAGAGTGCTGACGCGACCTCGCGCACGGCCGCCAACAGGGCCTGCGTGGACGGGCGGGCCCTGTCGGCGGTTCGGGTGGCGGCGAAGATGCCGCGGCTCACCGGTCCCTCGGCGATCGGGCGGACGGCGAGCCCGCGATGGCCGCCCGACAGCGGCAGTTCGGGGAAGAGGGCGACGGCCAGGCCGCCGGCCACGAGGGCGATGATGATCGCGGCGTCGTTCGAGCGGTGGCGGATGTCCGGGTCGAAGCCTCCGAGGAGGCGGCAGGTCCGGCTGGTCATCTCCTCCCAGCCCATCCCGCTGGGCGCCGTGATCCAGCGCTCGCCGGCGAGCTCGGCGAGCGGTATCTCGGCGGGGTGGGCGCGCGCGAGCCGGTGGCGCGCGGGCAGGATCACGTGGACCGGATCGTTGAGCAGGTCGTGCCGCTCGACCCCGGCCGGCAGCCGGCGCGGCTGGTGGTGCCACTCGTCGGCCAGCACGAGATCGAGGTCCCCGAGGGCGAGCGCGGGGAGCGCCAGCTCCGGCTCCGCGTCGATCAGCTCGCAGCGCAGGCGCGGGTGGTCACGCGTGAGCGACTGCATCGCCGGCAGGGCGAGATGGAGCGTGACCGACTGGAAGCCGGCCATGCGCCCGCGGCCCGCCACCGTGCCGGCGGCCGCCGCCAGGTCGGCCTCGGCCAGGCCGGCGCGCTCGAGCAGCGCCTCGGCGTGATCCACCAGGACGAGCGCAGCGTCGGTGAGCCGCACGCCGCGTCCCGCCTTCTCGAGCAGCGGCACACCCGCCTCGCGCTCGAGCATGCCGAGCTGCTGCGACACCGCGGACGGCGTGTACTGGAGCGCGTCCGCCACCGCCGCGATCGTGCCGCGCGCGTTCAGCTCCCTCAGCAGGCGCAGCCGGCGGAGATCCAACACGATTAAGCAACTCTAATCAATGCCGTTCAGGAAACGGAATCGCTCTTGATGCTTTCAGGAGCGACCATGCAGCCATGCAGACTCGTGGCACCTTCTTCTGCCTCGCCTCAGGCGCCGCCTTCGGCGCGATGGCGATCTTCGCCAAGCTCGGCTACCGCCACGGCACGAACGTGGCCACCGTGCTCAGCTTCCGCTTCCTGTTCGCCGCGGCGCTGTTCTGGCTGCTCGTGCTCGCCGGCGGGCACCTGCGCGAGCTGAGGTCGCTCAACCGCCGCCAGGTCCGCGCCGGCCTCCTGCTCGGCGCCTGCGGCTACGCGCTCCAGTCGGGCTGCTACTTCACGGCTCTCGAGCACATCGACGCGTCGCTCTTGTCGCTGCTGCTCTACACGTTCCCCGCGATGGTGGCCGGCGCCGCGGTGCTGATCGGCCGCGAGCGGATGGATTCCCGGCGCCTCACCGCGCTGGCGCTCGCGTCGAGCGGCCTGGTGCTGGTGCTGGCCGGCGCGGGCGCCGGCTCGCTGGAGGCCGTCGGCGTGGCGCTCGGCCTCGGGGCCGCCGTCGTCTACAGCACCTACATCCTCGTGAGCGACCGCGTGGTGGGCGGGATCTCGCCCATCGTGCTGTCCGCGCTCGTGTGCAGCGGCGCCGCGGTGTCGCTCACGCTCGGCTCGACGGTCATCGGGCAGCTTCATCCCGGGGCGGTCGACGCGGAGGGCTGGCTCTGGCTGGCCTCCATCGCGCTCGTCTCGACCGTCGCCGCCATCGGTCTCTTCTTCGCGGGCCTGCGGCTCGCCGGCCCCACCACCGCGTCGATCCTCGCCACCGTGGAGCCGCTCGTCACCGTCGTGCTGGCGTTCCTCGTGTTCGGCGAGACGCTGAGCGCCGTTCAGATCGCCGGCGGCATGCTCGTGCTCTCGGCGGTCATCGTGCTCGCACGCCCGCGGATGGCCCGCACCGGTAGCCTCACACCCGTCGAGGCCGCTGCATGCGCAAGCTCCAGACTCAGGGTGTCCACCACATCACGCTCGTAGGAGCGGACCGCCAGACGTCGATCGGCTTCTGGGAGGGCGTCCTGGGCATGCCGTTCGTGTTCGAGCAGCCCAACCTCGACAACCCGTCCGAGAGCCACCTGTACTTCGACCCGGGCGACGGGCGCCTGATCACGGTCTTCACCAACGAGGAGCGGACGCCCGATCCCACGCGCACGCCGACCGACCCGGGCTGTGTGCATCACATCGCCTTCTCGCTGTCGCAGGCCACGTTCCACCAGACCGTGGAGCGCCTCGACGAGCGCGGAATCCGGCACAGCGGTGTGAAGGACCGCGGCTTCATGGACTCGATCTACTTCGAGGACCCGCTGGGACTCCTGATCGAGCTCGCGTCGTACCGCTTCGAGCCGCCGTTCGGATACACGCACGCGGACGTGCTGCTCGAGGCACACAAGCTGCGCGTCGCGCGCGAGGACTACAACATCGCGCCGATCCATCTCGCGGACGCCATCGAGATCCTGGTGGAGCGCTCGCGCGGTTCGCTCTCAGACGACAGATCCCCCAAGGACCCGTACCGGTAAGAGGAGGAGCAGCAGATGGCCACACACACCGTGAGCATTCTCAAGCCGAGCGTGAACAACCTCACCGTCCGCATCTTCATGCGAGCCAAGGGGCTCGACTTCGAGGAGGTCGACGTGTGGGGCAAGAAGGGCACGCCCGATTTCCTGAGCAAGGACCCCGCCGACCTGACGCCGCTCCTCGAGGAGGCCGGCCTGCCGCGCGGATCGCTCTGGGAGAGCTGCGCGATCATGCAGTACCTCTGCAACAAGAACGGGTTCGACGATCTCTACCCGACGGACCCGGCGCAGCGGGCGATGGTGGACAGCGCGATGTTCTATTTGATCGGCACGCTCTACCCGCTCGTCGCGCGCGCCACCTACGGGGCGCTGTCGTTCCCGCAGTACCC
>DATNBJ010000013.1:0-2097 GCA_035572055.1 Thermoleophilaceae bacterium
GCGCCGGCCGTGCCGCGGCGGAGGCCGACGAAGCGCGCCGCCAATCCGCGACGCTGGCCGAAGAGATGAGCGCGCTCGAGCACGATAGCGCGACCCTCACGGCGCAGCGCACCCAGTGGGAGGACCAGCTCAAGGAGCGCCGCCTGGCGCTCGTGGCGCTGGAGGGCGCCGCCGGCGACGCCGGGGTTCAGGTCGAGGCGGCGGAGGCCCGTGTTGCGCAGACGGAGGCCGCGCTCGAGGACGTGCGCAAGGCGCTCGACGCGCGTGGCGCGGAGGAGCACAAACTCGAGCTCGAGCGCATGGAGATCATGGGCCGCCGGCGCGGGCTCGTCGCGCGAGTCGAGGCCGAATGGCGCAAGCCGCTCGATCAGCTGCTCGCCGATGCGCCCGAGGTCGCCGGCGATCTCGAGTGGCTGCGCCAGGAGGACGAGCGGTTGCGGGCGGCGATCGACGCGGTCGGACCCGTCAACGCCCTCGCGGTGGACGAGCACGGAGAAGAGGTCAAGCGCCTCGAGTTCCTGATGACGCAGCGGGATGACCTCGTAGCGGCGCGCCAGTCGCTCCAGCAGGCCGCGCGCGAGATCGACCAGACCGCGAAGGCGATGTTCCTCGACTCGTTCGGCAAGGTGCGGGAGAACTTCCGCACGGTGTTCCAGACGCTGTTCGGCGGCGGCGAATGCGACGTGCGGCTCGCCAACGAGGACGAGCCGCTCGAGAGCGAGATCGAGATCCACGCGGCACCGCGCGGCAAGCGCACGCAGCGGATCCACCTGCTCTCGTCCGGTGAGCGCACGCTGGTCGCCGTGTCGCTCCTGTTCGCGATCTTCCTCACCAAGCCGAGTCCCTTCTGTCTGCTCGATGAGGTGGACGCGCCCCTCGACGACGCCAATGTGGGCCGCTACGTGCGGCTGCTCGCGGAGTTCAAGGACCTGACGCAGTTCATCGTCATTACCCACAACCCCCGTACCATGCAAGCCGCCGACGCCGTGTACGGCGTCACCATGCAGGAGCCGGGCGTTTCGACCATCGTCGGCGTGCGACTCGGTCAGATGGAGCCGGTCTAGGTGGAGCTGGTCACCGTCGGCACCGGAACGGTCGCGCCGTCGGCTACTCGCACATCGGCGTGCCACTGGGTGAGTCGCGGGAACCTCAAGATCCTGTTCGACTGCGGCGCGGGGGCCCTGCACCGCCTCGCGCAATTCGGCCTACCGTGGCACCAGATCACCCACGTCGTCCTGTCGCACTTCCACCCGGACCATTGGGGCGAGCTCCCGATGCTGGTGTACGCCCTCAAGTACACCACGATACCGCCGCGCCAGGAGTCCCTGGTGATCCTCGGCCCCCGCGGTGTGGTGCGGCTCGTGAAGCAGCTCGCCGAGGGATACGGGCCGTGGCTGCTGGACCCCGGTTTCCCGATCGGCATCCTCGACGTTCAGAACGGCGAGCCGTTCCCGCTCGACGCCGAGGTGAGCCTCGAGACCTTCCCGGTGCCCCACACCTCCGAGAGCGTGGCGCTCTCGTTGACGGCGCCGGAGGGCCGGCTGGTCTACACGGGTGACACGGGGCCCTCGAGCGAGCTGGCCCGGTGGGCTAGCGGCGCCGACCTGCTGCTCGCCGAGTGCTCGCTCCCCAAGGAGATGGCTATGGACATCCATCTCACCCCGGAGCAAGCCGGCGAGCTGGCCCGGGACGCCAAGGTGCGGCAGCTCGTCTTGACGCACTTCTATCCTCCGGTTGAAACTTCGGACCCGGCGCGTGCGGCCGGGACGCGGTTCACCGGACGGGTGACCGCGGCCCGCGACGGCGACCGGTTCACCATCGGAGGGAAGTAGCGGTGCTGATCGTGATGCGCCACGGCGCGACGGAAGAAGAAGTCCGGCGCGTCATCGCGGTGATCGAGGAGATGGGCTACAAGGCGCGGCCCATGCCGGGAGCACAGCGCACGGCCGTCGGCCTCGTCGGCAATGACGGCCGGGTCGACGCCTCCAGGCTGGAGGGCCTCCCCGGCGTCCAGGACGTCATCCACGTCACCAAGCCCTACAAGCAGGTGAGCCGGGAGTGGAAAGCGGAGAACACCGTCGTGCGGCTTCCCGGCGG
>DATNBJ010000014.1:0-7293 GCA_035572055.1 Thermoleophilaceae bacterium
CGTCGAGGCGGCGCGCAGCGAGTACGGCGTGGCGGTCAGCGCCGACGGCGAGGTGGACGAGACCGCCACCGAGGCGCTCCGCGAGGAGATGCGCGCGTCGCGCGAGGAGCCGCCGCTGTTCGACTTCGGGCCGCTGCCCGAGTACGAGGAGCTGCGCCGCCAGATCGCGGCCGAGCGGCGCGACTTCGACGCCACCATGGCCGCGGAGGGCGAGCTGGGCGGCTGATGCCCGAGCGCTCGACCGAGGACGTGTATCGCGCCCGCGCGATGGGTGGGCGGCAGGGCGCGGGCAGACGGCCGGCGCTCGTCGTGATCGACCTGATCTACGGCTTCACCGATCCCGACTCGCCGCTCGCGTGCGAATGCGGGCCCGCGCTGGACGCCACTGTCCAGCTCCTCGCCGCCGCGCGGGAGGGCGGCGCGCCGGTCGTCTTCACCACGGTGAGCTACGACGAGGCCGGCCGCGAGGCCGCGAAGGCGTTCATCGCCAAGGCGCCCGCGCTCGCCACGCTCGAGCCGGGCAGCCGCTGGGTGGAGGTGGACGAGCGGATCGCCCCGCTCGGTGGCGAGGCCGTGATCCCCAAGCTGTTCGCCTCGGCGTTCTTCGGCACGCCGCTGGCGGCCATGCTCACGTCAGCCGGATGCGACACGGTGGTCGTGACCGGCGCGTCCACCTCCGGCTGCGTGCGCGCGACTGCGATCGACGCGCTCCAGCACGGCTATCGCGTGGTGGTGCCGCGCGAGGCCGTGGCCGACCGGGCGGCCGGCGCGCACGAGGCGAGCCTCGTCGATCTCGACGCGAAGTACGCCGACGTGGTGGACCTGGATGAGGCCGTGTCGCTCCTGGCCGTCTCCACGGCGACCGCGAGCAGCTAGCCCTCGGCGACCCAGGCCTTCGCCTGCTCGAGCTCGGCGACCGGGAACACCCGCGCCTCCCCCGGGATCATCCACGCGAACACCTTCGTCGCCCGCGCCATCCAGTCGATGTCGGTGACGATGGCCGAGCGCACCCACTCCTTGTGGTGGCGCACGCCGAGGTCGAACCCGAGCTTGCTGTCCGCCCAGAGAGCGCCCGGCTCGATGTCGTCGAGGTCCTCGATCAGGTACAGCGTCCGCAGCCCGCCGCCGCCGACCACGGCCGCCTGAAGCACGGGCGTGAGCACGTTGTCGTAGTCCTCGCGCTCCACGTCGCCGTTCAGGCGGAAGCCGATCGTGCCGGCCGGCATGTCCTCGAGGCGCTCGATCACGGACTGCACGCTGTCACGCGGCGCCCGTGCGCGCCTCACCCCGAGCGGGTGATCGCCGCGCGCTTGCCCGGCGTCCGCGTGGTGATGGAGCTCCGTTACGGTGGCGAGTCCAGTTGATCGAGATCGCGACACTCGCCGACGGGAGGCAGCGCGCGGAGGAGGTGGCCGCGCGGCTCGTGGCTTTCCTGGACGCGGCCAGGTCGAGCCTCGCGCTCGCCCTCTATGACGTCCGGTTGCCGGGAGAGGTCGGCGATCGGGTGGCGGACGCGCTGCGGGCGGCGGCGGCCCGCGGTGTCCAGGTGCGGCTGCTCTACAACACCGGCAGCGCGCGCCGGATCCCCGTGCCCGCGCCGCCCAACACGCGCCCGGAGCTGATCGAGGCGCTCCCGTTTCCCACCGGCGACGTGCCGGGCGTGCCGGACCTGATGCACCACAAATACGTCGTCCGGGATGGCGACACGGTCTGGTCCGGCTCGACCAACTGGACCATCGACTCCTGGCAGCGCCAGGAGAACACGATCGTGGTGGTGCCGTCCGCGGCGGTCGCCGCCGCGTTCCTGCAGAACTTCGAGGAGCTGTGGAAGACGCGCGACGTGGCCAAGACGGGCCACGAGCAGCCCGACGAGATCGGCGTCGGCGGCGCGACCGTGCGCACCTGGTTCTGTCCCGGTCACGGCCGCTCGCTCGCGCATCGCATCGCGCACGCCATCGGTCAGGCGCGGCGAGTGCGCATCGCCTCGCCGGTGATCAGCTCCGGCCCGATACTCGGAACGCTCGCCCAGGTGATCTCGGACGGCGACGCCGACGTGGCCGGTGTGGTCGACGCGACCCAGATCGCCCAGGTGTTCGACCAGTGGGACGAGAACGGCAACGCCGAGTGGAAGTCCCCGCTGCTCGCGCGCGTGGTCTCCGATGGCCGCTTCACCGGCAAGCACTCGACCCCCTGGCGGCGCGGCGGCTCCCTCCACGACTTCATGCACGCGAAGATCACGGTCGCCGACGACACCGCCTTCGTGGGCTCCTTCAACCTCTCCCGCTCGGGCGAGGAGAACGCGGAGAACGTGCTGGAGATCCGGGACGCCGCGGTGGCGGAGCGCTTCGCGGCCTACATCGACGGGGTGCGCGCGGCTTATCCGCCGCTGGATCAGACGGTCCGCTCGTGAGTCCACCAGGCGGCGAACCCGATGAGCAGTACGGCGAGGCCGAGGAAGAGGCCGGTCTCGGTGAGCTGCAGCGGCCAGAAGTGGCTCGCGGGGTGGTAGACGGTCTCGACGAGCGGCCCACCGCCCGGCCCACCGGGGATGCCGAGCTGGGCGTGACCGCTGATTGGGCCGCCGCCCGCCACCTTGACGTGCGCCGGTCCGAACACGTTCTCGCTGACGATCTTGGCCGTGCTCAGGACGTGTGGCTCCTCGCCCCTCCAGCTGATCTTCAGCGGCGACACGAGCCGGTCGCGCAGCCAGGTGTCCACGAAGATCCGCATCGCGAAGTAGGCCACGAACGCGACGCTGATGGAGGCGGCGGCGCGACGCCAGACCGCGCCCAGCGCGAGGGCCAGCCCGAGCGCGAATAGCGTGTAGCCGATCGCGACCGTGCCCTCGGAGTCATAGATCCCAGTGTCGAGGCGGCCGTTGAGGTGCACCCCGGGTACGTGCCACCAGGTCATCAGCCCGATCAGTGCGGCGGCCGCGAGGATCCCCGCCGCGATCGGCACAGCGAGCTTCCCGACGAGCCAGCGGCGCCTCGTCACGCTCTGCGTCCATGCGAGCCGGTAGGTGCCGTGCTCGAGGTCGAAGATGAACGGCGCGGCGAGAAGGACGCCGATCAGGCCGGGGAGGATCGTGAAGAGGTCGGTGAGGTGGGACAGCCCCTCGAAGCGCACCTGGAAGTCGCCGATCTGCTGGCCGCAGGCGGAGCCCTTGAAGGCGCCGACGCAGGAGGAGAGCCCGGCGTCGTGGTAGGCGTTCGCCATGTGGATACCCGTGGGAACCAGGAGTGCCGCGAGGAGCGCGAGGATCGCGGCCGTGATCAGCAGCTCGGTGCGCTGTAGGCGCCAGGCGACCCAGGTCATGCGGGGACGACCTCCTCGGCAGGCGCCCTGAGGGCCCCCGGCACATAGCCCATGTAGGCGAGCACGATCTCCTCGAGATCGACCTCGTGCTGCTCCCAGCAGGAGTCGTAGACGTGCCCGTTGGCGCGCACGAGCAGGGTGGTCTGCCGCTCGGTGTGGCTCTCGCGGATCACGTTGTGCACGCGCGCGACGCTGGCGCCGTCGCTGCGCGGGCCGGTGAGCAGGCGGTGGCTGGCGACGATGTCGGCGATCGGGCCGACGAGCTGCGTACGGCTGTCGGCAAGCGTGATCAGGTGATCGCACACCCGCTCGAGCTCGGAGACGATGTGCGAGGAGATGACCACGGTCATCTGCGTCTCGGCCACCGCCTCCAGCACCGCGCTCAGGAACTCGCGGCGGGCGAGCGGGTCGAGGGAGGCGACCGGCTCGTCGAGCACGAGCAGCTGGGGCTCCTTTGCCAGGGCGAGCGTCAACGCGACCTGCGCCTGCTGGCCACCGGAGAGCTTGCCGACCTTGCGGCCCGGGTCGAGGCCGAGGTGCTCGATGCGGGCGAGCGCGCGCCGGTCGTCCCAGCCGGGGTTGAGCCTGCCGATGAGCCGGAACGTGTCCGCTATCGAGAGGCTGCGGTAGAGCGGATGGTCCTGCGCCACGAAGCCGAGGCGCGGAAGCAGGTCGTGCGCGTCGCGGCGCGGCGACAGGCCCAGCACCTCGACGGCTCCCTCGCTCGGGCTGCCGAGCCCGATCAGGAGATGCAGGAGCGTGGTCTTGCCGGCGCCGTTCGGGCCCACGAGCGCGGTCACCGAGCCCGCGGGCACCTCGAGCGTGCAGTCGCGCAGCGCCCAGGTCGAGCCGTAGCGCTTCCCGAGTCCGGCGGTGCGGACGGCGACCGGCGCGCTCATGCGACCCTCGCAGCCGAATCGGTCCGTACGGCCTCCGCGAACAGGGCCGCGAGCGTGTCGTCGTCGAGCCCGGCCGCTCGCGCGCGTGTAACCCAGCGCTCGAGCGTGGAGCGGAGGCCGGTCAGCTCGGAGGCGGGGATCGCCGGCCGGCTTTCGGCCACGAACGTGCCGACGCCGCGCCGTCCCTCCGTGAGCCCCTCGAGATCGAGCTGGCGATAGGCGTGCAGCACCGTGTTGGGGTTGATCGTCAGGCTCGCCACGACCTCCTTCACCGTGGGGAGCTGATCGCCCGGGCGGAGGATCCCGAGCCGGATCGCCTGCCGTACCTGCTGGACGAGCTGGAGATAGGCGGGCACGCCGGAGCGGCTGTCCAGATGGAACTCGATCACCGTGCGCTCAATTCACTAGTCATCTAGATAAATGAGATTACACGGTGTCCTGCGCTTGTCAAGTGGTTCTTACGGACGTCTTAGACCCGCGGCTAGCGGATCGTCATCGCCACGGATGCCGGGCGTCCGCGTAGATCTGGTTGATCGCCGGAGTCGTGGTGAAGTCGAGCGACCAGCCACCGGATACCGCACACGCTGGGGCTCGAGCCGCCGGAGGAATCAGGCGGCGGGTAGTCGCACCGTCACGCGGAGCCCGCCGGTGGCCCGGGGTGCGAGGGTGAGCGTTCCCTGGTGGGCCTCGGTGATGCTCTTGACGATCGCCAGGCCGAGCCCGACACCCGCGTGCTCGGTGCGCACGCGTCTGATGCCGCGCTGAAACGGCTCGGCAAGCGTGGAAACCAACTGTGGGGTGAGCTTCTCGCCGGTGTTCTCGACGGTGAGCACCACACCCGTCGGGTGAACGCTGGTCGCGACCCACATGGTGCCCTGCTCGGGAAGGTTGTGGACGATCGCGTTGTGCACCAGGTTCGTGGTCATCTGCAGCAGGAGCGCGGGCGAGCCGGTGGTGGGGGTCATGTCGCCGGAGGTCTCGATGGTGAGGCGGCGCTCCTCCGCGAGGGGCAGAAGCGTTTCCGTGGCTTCTTCCGCGATGAGGGACAGGTCCACGGGCTCGCGGGCGAACGACCGCTGCTCGGCGCGGCTGAGCAGGAGCAATGCCTCGGTGAGGTCGATCGCTCGGGTGTTGACGACGTGCAGGCGGTCGACGAGCTCGCCGTTGTCGCGGTCGGGGTCCTTGCGGGCCACGTCGAGAAGCGTCTGCGTGACCGCCAGCGGGGTGCGCAGCTCGTGGGAGGCATTGGCCGCGAATCTCTCCTGCTCGGCGACGTGTGCTTCGAGCCGCGCGAGCATGGAATCGAAGGCGTCGGCGAGTTCGCGGAACTCGTCGCTGCGGCCCGGCAGCCGGATTCGGTGGGAGAGCGATCCGGTCGCCGCCACGCGTGTGGCGTCCGTGATGCGAGTGAGGGGCGCGAGCATTCGGCCGGCGAGCAGCCACCCTCCCACGAGGCCGAAGACGAGCAGGAACCCCATCACGATCGCCGCGGTCGGAGCGAACCCGCGCAGCAGGTCGGCGTGGCTGCGCACCATGAAGATCACACCGGGGTGCGACCCACGCGAAAGCGAGAAGTAGCCGGCGACGAGCAGCACGGCACCGGCGAGCATGAGGAAGCCGGCGTAGCTGAGCGTGAGCTTGAGCCGAACGCTCAATCCAGGCGCTCTATCCACGCTCCCCTCCCTCTGTGTCGATGCGGTAACCGGCGCCGGGCACGGTCGCGATGATCCAGGGTTCGCCAAGTCGTTTCCGCAGTCCGGAGACCGTGATGCGCACGGCGTTGGTGAACGGGTCCGCGTTCTCATCCCACGCCTGTTCCAACAGGCCTTCGGCGCTGACGACACCGCCTTCGGCGGCGACGAGGACCTCGAGCACCGCGAACTGCTTCCGGGTCAGCGCGACGTGGCGGCCGTCGCGGTAGACCTCGCGGCGGAACGGATCCACGCGCAGGCCGGCGATCTCCCGCACGGGCGGCCTGTTGTGGGCGCGCCTGCGGTCGAGCGCTCTGAGCCTGAGCACGAGCTCCTGGAGCTCGAAGGGCTTCGTGAGGTAGTCATCGGCGCCGAGCCCGAACCCGCTGGCCTTGTCGTCGAGACGGTCGGCAGCGGTGAGCATGAGGATCGGCATGCCGCTGCCGGAGGCGACGATGCCCTTGGCGATCTCGTCGCCGGTCGGCCCGGGGATGTCCCGGTCGAGGACTGCGATGTCATAGGCGTTGATGCTCAGCAACTCGAGGGCGGCGTCGCCGTCGCCGGCGATGTCGGCCGCGATCGCTTCCAGGCGCAGGCCATCGCGGATGGCCTCGGCCATGTAGGGCTCGTCCTCCACGATCAAGACACGCACGCTCTGATGCTAGAGCCGGCACATATCGCCGGCATATCGAAAACCGCATACGTGCCGGCAACACGACGCTCCCTTGACTGGGCTCATGCCTCGAATTCCCATGACCCTTGTCGCCGGCCTCCTGGTCGTCATCGCGGTGATCGCCTCAGGCCTCGGCCACCAGTCGTCGGCATCCCCGTCCTCAACGTCCGCCCCCGGCAACGTGCCGCCCAGCACCGTGTGGCCGGCATATGGCCAGGCCGCATTCGTCCAATCGGGACAGTCGCGGGTCCAAGCCGGCCCGAACCAGCACGAGGCCGCAATCGCAAGCGTCGCGAAGGTGATGACGGCGTATCTCGTGCTCCGTGACCAACCGCTGGCGCTTGGCGAGGACGGTCCGACGATCACGCTCACCGAGGCCGACGTCGCCGACACCGCTCGCCGCCGCGGACAGCGGGAGTCGGTCGTGTCCATCGCCGCCGGAGAGCAACTGACCGAGCGGCAGGCGCTGCTGGCGCTGCTGCTGCCGTCCGCGAACAACATCGCCGCGGTCCTGGCGCGGTGGGACGCCGGTTCGGAGGGCCAGTTCGTCGACCGGATGAATGACACCGCGCGGTCGCTGGGAATGACCCACACCCGCTACACCGACCCGAGCGGCTACGACGACGCAACCGTGTCGACCGCCGCCGACCAGGTGCTCATCGTCGAGCGGGCGATGCGCCTGCCGGTATTCGCGGGCATCGTCGCTCTACCG
>DATNBJ010000015.1:0-8478 GCA_035572055.1 Thermoleophilaceae bacterium
GCGAAGCGCGTGACGAGGATCGTCTGCGAGCGGCAGTACTTGCGGATGCCCGCCGCGCCGTGGCGCGCGCCGAGGCCCGACTCCTTCATGCCGGCGAACGGGGCCTCCTGCGCGAGGTAGTTCATCAGCGCGTCGTTCACGCAGTTGCTCCCCGCCTCGATCCGCCGCGCCACGCGCTCGCCCTTCTCCATGTCCTTGGTGAAGACGCTGGAGTTGAGCCCGTAGTTCGAGTCGTTGGCCATCTTGATGGCCTCCTCCTCGTCGCGCACCTTCATGATGGGCAGGGTCGGGCCGAAGGTCTCGTCGGTCATCACGTCCATCGTGTGATCCACGTCCACGAGCACGGTGGGCTCGTAGAAGCGGCCGGGGCCCTCACGGCGCTTGCCGCCGGTGAGCGCCTTTGCACCCTTTGCGAGGGCGTCGTTCACGTGCGCCTCGATCTTGTCGAGCTGGGGCGGGAACGTGATCGCGCCGACGTCCACCGAGCCGGGCTCGCCCGGCGGGCCCTGCCGAAGGTCGCCCACCTTCTTCACGACCTTGTTGACGAAGTCGTCGTAGACCGGCTCCTCCACGTAGACGCGCTCGACCGACATGCAGATCTGGCCGCTGTTGGCCATGCTCCACTGCACGGCCATGTTGGCCGCGCGCTCGAGATCGGCGTCGCGCAGCACCACCATCGGGTCCTTGCCGCCCAGCTCGAGCGACACCGGCGTGAGCGTCTCCGCCCCGCGCATCAGCACCTTCTTGCCGGTGGCCGTGGAACCGGTGAACATGATCATGTCCGCGTGGTCCACGAGCGCCGCGCCGGTCTCCCCGCGGCCGGTGGCCACGATGAACGCGTCCGGCGTGCCGCCCACCGCACGGAATCCCTCCTCCATGAGAAGCGAGGTGAGGGGCGTCACGTCGCTCGGCTTGAGGATCACGCTGTTGCCCGCGGCGAGAGCGGGCAGCGCATCCCCGAAGTTGTTGCTCAGCGGGTAGTTCCAGGGGCCGATCACGCCCACGACGCCGTACGGACGGTGGCGCACGATCACCTTCTTGCCGAGAAGCAGCGGCGAGTGGGTCTTCACGCGCTCGTCGCCAAGGTACTTGGGCGCGTTCTTCGCCCAGAACCCGAGCGAGTCGCACATGTAGAAGATCTCGGTGAGCATGGCCTCGTCGGCCGGCTTGCCGTTCTCCTCGACGATCGTCTGCGCAACGCGCTCGCGGTTGTCAACCACCCACTTGCGCAGGTCGTAGAACACCTCGGCGCGGCCGTCGAAGCCGAGTGCCGCCCACACGGGCTGGGCGGCGCGGGCGCGGTCCGCGAGTGCCTTCACCTGCGCGGCATCGAGATCCGGCACGCTGGCGATCGTCTCCCCGGTGGCGGGGTTCTCGACCGCTATCTGCGCTCGTTCGGTGGCGGCGCCCCCACCGTTCCCGAGCTGATCCGGCTTGGCTTCGACCGTCGACATGCGCCCTCCTCGCTGGTGGCTACGACGGAGGGAACTCTACTTACAGCTACTTCAACAGCGTGACCCCGCCCACGCAGTCGTGTCCCATGATGTGGGTGCCCACGTACGCCACGCCGGAGACCACCGTGCCGCTCGGCGACATCGCGGTGAAGTAGCCGTCGGCGCCGTCGAAGTTCGGCTCGTCGGGCGCCGTCTTCGGGTTGGTCGACGTGCTGCGGTCGGTCAGCGGGTACTGCGCGGCGGCGGGCCACTGCGCGGCCTGCGTCGTGCTCGCCGACTCGATCGCGTTGCCCGTCTCGGTCGAGGCCACGTCGATCTCGCCGACCACCGAGCCCTCGGCCGGCGACGCGCTGTTCACGCCGGCGCGGCACTGGAGCGAGAAGGTGAACGGGCCGACGGTGGTCAGCTCCACGCGCTGGCCGACGCTGCCGGGGACCATGCCGGTCTTCTTGTAACCGTCCATGCCGGTCGACCCGTTGCTGCGGCCCGAGTTGTCCGAGTTCTTCGCGAACGCCACGTGCAGCCTCGGCGCGAGCTTCTTGATCCGCTTGTCGATCTGCTTGGTCAGGCTCGACTTCGAGGCCTTTGCCTTCGGTTGCTCAGGAGCTCCCCCGCCCGAGGTTGCGGCGATGGCGGTGCCGCCGATGGCGGCGGCCAGGACGAGCGAAGAGGCGATGAGCGCCGGACCGCGTCCGCCTGTGAAGAACCGGGACATGGAAAGACCTCCGTGGGGTAAGCGCCAGGAAGGTCTAAGGGTAGGGCGCTGTCAGGCGGCGTCGAGCTCGATGCGCTCGATCTTGGCGTCCTCCACCGGCTTGTCGCGCGCGTCGGTGGGCTGGCCCTCGATCGCGTCGACCGTGTCCATGCCGTCGACCACCCGGCCGAACACCGTGTGCTTGCCGTCGAGCCACGGCGCCTCGGCGGTGGTGACGATGAAGAATTGCGAGCCGTTCGTGTTCGGGCCGGCGTTGGCCATCGCCAGCGCGCCGCGGACGATCTTGTTGTCGTTGAACTCGTCCTCGAACGTGTAGCCCGGACCGCCGGTGCCGGTGCCCGTGGGGTCGCCGCCCTGGATCATGAAGTCGCGGATCACCCGGTGGAAGATCACGCCGTCGTAGAAGCCGTCGCCCGCGAGCTTGCGGAAGTTCTCGACCGTCTTCGGGGCGTCGTCGTCGAACAGCTCGATCGTGATCGCGCCGTGATTGGTGTGCATCGTTGCCTGACTCATCGCTTGGCTACCTCCAGCCGGAGCGTCGCGCCCCGGACCGCTTGACCGGAAACCTTGTCAATGACCTCCTCCGCGCGCTTCGCGGGTACCTCGACGAAGCTGAAGCGCTCCAGCACGCGAACGTTCCTGATGTCCTCGCCCTCGAGGTGAGAGTTGTCCACGATCGCGCCGATCACGTCGGCGGGCTCGAGGCCCTGGGAGCGGCCACCCGACACGATCAGCTTCACCACCGGGCCGTCGACCGGGCGGCGCGGCTTGGTGTGACGCGGCCGCCGTGTCTCGGCCTTCTCCTCGACCTCCTCCATCTCGACCGCGATGCGCGGGCGCTCCTCCTGCGCGGGCGCGTCCGGCGACCACTTCGCGATCTTCGTCTTGGCGTGCTTCTCGATCGCCTCGAGCTCGTTGCGCTGGCGCGGCGTGATCAGCGTGATCGCGCGCCCGGAGCGGCCCACTCGCCCGGTGCGCCCGATCCGGTGCACGTAGACGTCGGGCGAGTTCGGGATGTCGTAGTTGATCACGTGCGTGACGCCCGAGATGTCGAGCCCGCGCGCCGCAACGTCGGTGGCCACCAGCAGCTGCTCGCGGCCGCCCTTGAAGGCGATCATCACGCCGTCGCGTGAGCCCTGAGACATGTCGCCGTGCAGCGCCTTGACCCGGATGCCGCGGCCGTTCAGCGAATGCGACAGCCGATCGACGCCGATCTTCGTGCGCGCGAAGATGATCGCCTGCTCGGGGCGCTCCGCCGTGAGCACCCGCGCAAGCGCGTCGGGCTTCTCACGGTCGCCGACCTCGAGGTAGAACTGCTCGACCGTGTCGATCGTGAGCTGCGCCGCGCGCACCTTGATCGTGACCGGGTCGAACATGCGCTTCTCGGCGAGGCGCTTGATCTCGGGCGGCATCGTGGCGCTGAAGAGCGCGGTCTGGCGGCCGCTCGGCGAGCGCGACAGGATCGTCTCCACGTCCTCGAAGAAGCCGAGGTCGAGCATCTCGTCCGCCTCGTCGAGGACCACGTAGCGCGTGTCGTTGAGCACCAGCTCGTGGCGGTTCATCAGGTCCATCACCCGGCCCACCGTCCCCACCACCACCTGCGCGCCCTGCTTGAGCTGAGCCACCTGGTTGCGGATCGGCGCACCGCCGAAGACGGCCACCACCTGGATGCCGCGCCGCTCGCCGTAGGCGCGCAGCGCCTGGGTCACCTGGATGCAGAGCTCGCGGGTCGGTGTGAGCACCAGCGCCTGCACCTCCTGGAGGTCCGGCTCGATGTACTGGAGCAGCGGCAGCCCGAACGCCGCGGTCTTGCCCGTGCCGGTCTGGGCCTGGCCGATCACGTCGTGCCCGGCCAGCAGCTCGGGGATCGCCTGCTCCTGGATCGGGGTGGGCGATTCGTAGCCGAGGTGGTCGAGCGCCTCGAGCAGGGGCTTAGAAAGGCCTAGTTCGGCGAAGGTGGCCATGCGTCCCTCAGCGTAGTGACTCAGCCGCTCGGGTCGAGCAGGAGCTTCCCGCTGGTCCTCCGTGACTGCAGGTCCTCATGGGCGCGCGCGACATCCGAGAGGCCATAGGTCTCGCCCACGAGTGGCTTCAGCCGTCCCTGCGCTGCGCGCTCGAAGAGATCCTCGAGCGGCCCTCGCATCATGTCCTCGCGACCGAGGCAGTGCATCAGCCAGAAGCCGACGACCGACTGGCTCTTTCGCATCAGGCTGCCGGTGGCGACGGTGTTCTGCTCGCGGCTCGCGATCCCGTAGGCCACCTGCCGGCCGAACGGCGCGAGCGCGCTCAGGCACTCGTCGAACACCCTGCCGCCCGCCATCTCCAGCACCACGTCGACCTTCTTGCCGCCGTTGGCCTCGACGAGCTGCTCGCCGAGGTTGTCGGCGTTGGGGTCGAGCGCGGCGTCGGCGCCCAGCTCGAGCGCCTGGCGGCGCTTCTCCTCGGAGCTGGCGGTGGCGATCACGCGGCCCGCGCCGAACGGCTTGGCGAGCTGCACCGCGAGGTTGCCCACGCCGCCCGAGGCGGCGATCACCACCACGGTCTCGCCCTGCTGCAGCTTGGCCGAGGTCTTGTAGAGATGCCAGGCGGTGAGCCCCTGGATCAGGAGCGCGAGAGCCACCGCGTCCTCCACGCCGTCGGGGATCGCGAAGGTGCTGGCAGCCGACGCCACGGCGTACTCGGCATAGCCGCCGCTGCCGAGCAGCGAGACCACGCGCTGGCCCGCCTGGAAGCCGCCCCAGCCGTTCTCGACGGTGCCCGCCACCTCGGCGCCGGGGATCAGCGGCAGCTCGAACTTCGCCAAATAGTCGTTCTGCCGCTGGTGCGTGTCGGCGAAGTTGATCCCCGCACGGGAGACCTTCACGAGCAGCTGGCCGGCGTCCGGCTCGGGCGTGGGCAGCTCGGCGACCTTGAGCACCTCCGGGCCGCCGAATTCCTCGATCTGCACCGCGCGCATGCGAGCGGCAGCTTATGCTTCCCGGCTCGTTATGAGCCTCGTGGTGGTTGGATCGATCGCGTTCGACGCGGTGAAGACGCCCTTCGGCGAGCGCGAGCGCATGCTCGGCGGCTCCGCCGTGCACTTCTCGCTGGCGGCCTCTTTCTTCACGGACGTGCGGGTTGTGGGCCCCGTCGGCGACGACTTCGGCGACGCCGAGTACGAGGTGCTCCAGGGCCGCGGCGTGAACACCGACGACATCGAGCGCGTGTCCGGCGGCCAGACCTTCTTCTGGAAGGGCCACTACGAGTTCGACCTCAACACCGCGCACACCGAGGACACGCAGCTCGGCGTGTTCGGCGACTTCGAGCCGAAGCTCTCGGACGCCTCGCGCTCGGCCGGCACGCTGTTCCTGGCGAACATCCAGCCGGACCTGCAGCGCCGGGTGCGCGAGCAGTGCGACGGAGCCCAGCTCGTGGGGCTCGACTCGATGAACCTCTGGATCGAGACCACGCGCGACTCGCTGATCGAGACGATCCGCGGCGTCGACCTCGTGTTCATGAACGACGCCGAGGTGCGGATGCTCACCGAGGAGCCGAACCTGGTGAAGGCTGCGCGTGAGTTGATCGGCCTCGGCCCGCGCGCGGTGGTGGCCAAGCAGGGCGAGTACGGGGCGGCGCTGCTCAGCGCGGACAGCTTCTTCGCGCTTCCCGCCTACCCGCTGGAGACCGTGATCGACCCCACCGGCGCGGGCGACTCCTTCGCCGGCGGCTTCCTGGGCTACCTCGACTCACAGGGGCCCGAAGCGGCCTCCGACGAGACCGAGCTGCGCCGTGCGATGACCTACGGCTCGGTGCTGGCCTCCTTCAACGTGGAGGAATTCGGCACCGAGCGCGTCCGCAGGCTGACCCGCGAGGAGATCGACGAGCGCTTCGCGGAGTTCAAGGCGATGACGACGTTCGAGGGCGTGCCGGCGGCGTAAGCCGCCTGACCGCCCGAACACCCATCTGGGCGTTCGCCCACTTGCAACGACGGGTACGATCCCTGTCGTGTCCGGTGGCGCCTGGATGTTCGTATGGATGATGCTCGCGCTGAAGATTCCGATCGCGGGGCTTCTGTACATCGTGTGGTGGTCTGTCAGGCAGACGCCTGAGACCGAGCACGACGACAACCGCGGCGGCAGCGACCGCCACCCGCACCACCCGAGCCGCCGTCCGCGTCCGCGTCCGCCCCGCCGCGGCCCGCACGCCGATCCGCCCCCGCGGGCGCCCTCGCGCATGCGCATTCACGGCAAGCGCCTCTCGCCGTCGCACGACTGAGCTCTGTTGTACGCTCGCGGCCGGTGAACTACTTCTTCATCTTCGGGCCGCTCGCGGTCGCCTGGGCGGTGGCGATCTCCCTGCTGGGGCTCACGAGGAGGGACTTCCCCGGGAAGAGGCTCCCCCTCATCGCCGCCATCTCCGCGGTCCTCTTCGTCTGCGGAATCGTCTCCGCCGCCGTCGGCTCGAAGCACAAGGTCGGCGAGCGTCACGGGCCGCCCGAGGGCACGCCCGTCGCCGGCCACAAGAACGCTTGACCCAGGTCCACCGGCAACCTTGCGCTTGCGGTTGTCACAATTTGGGCACTAGAGCTTCAGACCGAGGAGACGGGCATGGCGGACGAGCAGACACAGGACCAGGGCGGTGACGGCAACGTAGCCACCGCTCGCGAGTCGCTGTCGGTGACGGACAACCGCACCGGTAAGACCTACGAGCTCGAGATCGAGAACGAGACCATCCGCGCGATGGATCTCCGCCAGATCAAGGTGAACGGGGACGACTTCGGGTTGATGGCCTACGACCCGGCGTTCACCAACACAGCGGCCTGTTCGAGCGAGATCACCTACATCGACGGTGACGCCGGCGTGCTCGAGTACCGCGGCTACACGATCGAGGACCTCTGCGAGAACGCCACCTACCTGGAAACCGCCTACCTCCTGATCAACGGCGAGCTGCCCACGCAGAAGCAGCTCGAGGACTGGGTGTTCGAGATCACCCACCACACCTACGTCCACGAGAACATCAAGAAGTTCGTGGAGGGCTTCCGCTACGACGCCCACCCGATGGGAATGCTGCTAGCCACCACCGGCGCGCTCTCCACCTTCTACCCGCCCGCCAAGAACATCAACGACGAGGGCGAGCGCCACATGGCCGCCGTCCGGCTGATCGCGAAGATGCCGACCCTCGCCGCCTTCGCCTACCGCCACAACCTGGGGCTGCCGTACGTCTATCCGGACAACGACCTGAGCTACCCCGGCAACTTCCTCTCGATGATGTACAAGATGACCGAGGTCAAGTACGACCCCGATCCCCGGCTCGAGCGTGCCCTGGACGTGCTCTGGATCCTGCACGCCGACCACGAGCAGAACTGCTCGACGAGCGCGGTGCGCGGCGTCGGCTCGTCCGAGGTCGACCCGTACTCCGCGGTGGCGGCCGGCGTGGCCGCTCTCTACGGCCCCCTCCATGGCGGCGCGAACGAGGCGGTGCTGCGCATGCTCGACCGCATCGGCACCACCGAGAACATCCCGGACTTCCTCGAGGGCGTCAAGAACCGCGAGGAGAAGCTGATGGGCTTCGGCCACCGCGTGTACAAGAACTTCGATCCGCGGGCGCGCATCATCAAGAAGAACGTCGAGGAGGTCTTCGAGGTCACGGGCGTGAACCCGAAGCTCGCGATCGCCGTGGAGCTCGAGAAGCACGCCCTCGACGACGACTACTTCCACGAGCGCAAGCTCTACCCGAACGTGGACTTCTACTCGGGCCTGATCTACGAGGCGCTCGGGCTGCCCACGGATATGTTCACCGTGATGTTCGCGATCCCGCGCACGTCGGGCTGGGTCGCCCAGTGGCTCGAGATGGTGCAGGACCCCGAGACGAAGATCGCGCGGCCGCGCCAGGTGTACACCGGCGCGCGGGAGCGCGAGTTCGTCCCGATGGGCCAGCGCGGCTAGCCGCCGCCTAGCTCGTGTAGTCGTAGAAGCCGCGGCCCGACTTGCGCCCCAGCAGTCCCGCCTCGACCATGCGGTTGAGCAGCGCCGGGGCGACCGCCGCGGGATCGCGGAACTCCTCGTAGAGCGCGCCCGCCACGGCCTGCAGGGTGTCGAGCCCGATCAGGTCCGACAGCGCGAGCGGGCCCATCGGGTGCGCGCAGCCGAGCACCATGCCGCGGTCGATGTCGTCCTTCGAGGCGAAGCCCGACTCGAACATGCGAATCGAGGACAGGAGATACGGGATCAGCAGCGCGTTCACCACGAACCCGGCGCGGTCCTGGGAGTCGATGCACGTCTTGCCGAGGCGCTCCTCGGCGAACCCGCGCGCGCTGGCCACCGTGTCCTC
>DATNBJ010000016.1:0-2100 GCA_035572055.1 Thermoleophilaceae bacterium
TCAGCATCGAGTAGCGCGCGCCGCAGCCGCGCTTCTTGCGCCCCTCCACCCGCCAGCGCGTGATGCCGGCCATGAAGCGCGTGTACTCGTCCGGATCGTCCACGAGCTTCCAGACCTGCTCGGGCGAGGCGAAGATGTCGATGCTCCGCTCGATCCGCATCAGCCGATGAGCGGCAGGCGCCGCTCCTCCGCCAGGGCGTCGAGCGTGCGCTGCATGCGCCCCACCACCTCGTCGTAGATCTCGTCGACGTCCGGCTCGCGGCCGAACTCCTCGCGCAGGTGGATCGGCGGCAGCACCTCGATCGTGATCTTCGCGGGCAGCGGAAGGTGGCCGAGCATGTCGCCGACGTTGAGCCCCCACGGGAGCGCAAGCGAGATGGGCAGCACCTTCAGGCGAAACAGCTTGTCGAGCCGGAGAAGCCGCGCCAGGCGATCGCCGCGGCTCAGGAAGAGCGCAGTCTCCTGGCCGCCGATCGACACGACCGGCACGATCGGCACGTCCTTCGCCAGCGCCAGGCGGATGAAGCCCTTGCGCCCGGCGAAGTCGACCCTGTTCCGGTCGGCGGTCGGCCGATGGACCTCCCAGTCGCCCCCGGGATAGACGAGCAGAGCTGCGCCCGAGGAGAGTGCCTTGTCCGCGTTCTCCGGCGAGGCGGCCACCGTGCCGTACTTGCGCAGGTAGCCGAGACCGGGCATGGCCAGCACGAGGTTGTGGGCGAGCTGGTAGAAGCGGCGCTCCACGCCGAAGTAGGTGTTGAAGGCGAGCGTGAAGACGGTGGTGTCCGGCGTCATGTTCCCGCCCGAGTGGTTTCCCACCAGGAGAACGGGACCCTCCGCCGGCACGTTCTCGAGACCGCGAACCGTGCCCCTGAACCACAGAGTGGCGAGCAGCCAGAGACCGGGCAGGCTCTCGCGGATGTAGTCGGGGTCGCGCTCGTCGAGGTCCGCCCGCGGGATGCGGCGGGCCAGCTCCTGCTCGATCACGAGGCCTCGCGCAGCAGGGCCCAGGTCGAGGGCGGCCCGGGCGGCCGCGCCACCCGCTCGGGATCGCCGGGCGGAAGTCCGCTGAGCTGTTCCGCCAGCGCGGGCTCTCGGAGCTGCTCGCCGACCGTCTCGATCGCCGTGGTGATCACCTCATGGCGGCGCCGCCTGCTCATCAGGTTGGAACCCATCACCTCCAGGTCCTTCCCGGTCGGCTGAATGAGAACCACGCGGGTGCCGGCGGCGCGCAGCTTCTTCGCCTCGCTGCCGAGGCGGCGCCCGGAGTCGCGGCGCGCGATCGCCGCAAGCCGCTCGGCAGGGTTCCAGGCGCGCACGGGATTCAGCGTGGAGGTCGGGTTCAGGCAGATCACGAGGTCGAGCCCCTCGCCGCGGAGCAGGTCCAGGTTCGAGTTCGAGTAGAGGCCTCCGTCCACGTAGCGGCGAGCGCCGATCGTCACCGGGTGGTAGAAGCCGGGGATCGCGCACGAGGCCGCCACGGCCTTCGCCAGCTCCGCCTCGGGCACGCCCTCGCGGCCGAACGGCACGCGGCGGCCCGTGGCGTAGTCGCAGGCCACGATCCAGAGGTTGGGATGCTCGGACCAGCCGCGCGGCACCACGCGCCGGATGACGTCCTGCAGGGGCCGTGTCGAGATCACCCCGCGCGGCAGCCAGCCGGCGACGACGGCGGCCGGTGTGTGGCGGTGCGGCCTGGCGGCGCTCCGCAGCGCGAGCCGGATCGATCCAGGGCCGATCGGCGGCAGCGACCGCTCGAGCTTGAACACCGCGCCGCCCGAGCGGTCGGCGTCGGCTGACGGGCGCCCCTCGGCGTCGGTCACGCCGTCGAAGGTCTCACCCGCCGAGTGGGCCACCATGAACCAGGGCGGCACGCCGGACGCGCAGAGCGCGCCGATCATCGACCCGGCCGACGTGCCCACGACGTGGTCGGCACTCGCCGGATCCCAGCCCGTCTCGCGGGCGAGCGCTTCCAGGCCACCGGTCAGCCACGCGCCCCCGAGCACGCCGCCGGCTCCCAGCACGAGCCCCACCCTCATGCCGCCCTCCTTCATCCGCCGAATTCTCCCGTACCGGGGCCGGTCGCGTCGAGTTCCCAGGCCATTA
>DATNBJ010000017.1:0-17761 GCA_035572055.1 Thermoleophilaceae bacterium
ATCCGCGCCGCGGGCTGGGCCACGTTCGCGCTCCTGATCGCGTCCGCCTGGCTAGTGCCCTGGTACGCGCTCTGGCTGCTGCCGCTCGTGGCCCTGACGCTCGACCGCCGGCTGCTGATCGCGACCACCGCACTCTGCGCCTGGATGCTCGTGATCGCGGTGCCGCTCTGATGGCGGAGCTCGAGCTGATCGCCGCGATCGAGCGGATGCTGCGCGTGCGCGGCGACGCGCTCGTACGCGGCCCGGGCGACGACGCGGCGGTGGTGCGCGCGGCCGGCGCCGTGGCGGTCACCTCGATCGACGCAATGGTGGAGGACGTTCACTTCAAGCTGTCGACCCACTCGCCCGGCGACGTGGGGCATCGCGCGCTCGCGGCCGCCCTCTCGGACCTCGCCGCGATGGGGGCACGGCCGGGTGAGGCCTACGTGGCGCTCGGCCTGCCCTCCGGCTTCGGCGAGAACGCGGCGCTCGAGCTCGTGCAGGCGATGGAGCAGCTCGCCGAGCGCACGGGCACGACGATCGCGGGGGGCGACGTAGTGTCCGCGCCGCAGCTTCTGGTCAGCGTGACCGTGACCGGCTGGGGCGACGGCGAGGACTCGCTCGTCTACCGCGACGGCGTGCGTCCGGGCGACCTGATCGGGGTGACCGGCGAGCTGGGCGCGTCAGCCACAGCCCTGAAGCTGCTCGAGGCGGACCCGGGCGCCGAGGGCCCGCTGGTGGATCGCCACCGCCGCCCCGAGCCGCGCCTTCACGCCGGGCTTGCGCTCGCGGGCGCGGGGGTGACGGCGATGATCGACGTGAGCGACGGGGTGGCCACCGACGCTCGCCACCTGGCGGAGCGCAGCGGCGTGGCGATCGCGATCCACCTCGAGCGCCTGCCGCTCGCGGAAGGCGTGACCGATGTCGGGCTCGCGGCCAGCGGCGGCGAGGACTTCGAGCTGCTGTTCAGCGCGCCGCCGGAGCGCCGGACCGGGATCGAGGACGCCGCGGGCCTGCCCGTGACGTGGATCGGCGAGGCGAGCGCCGGAAGCGGGCTAAGCCTGGTCGATGTCAGCGGTCAGCCGCTTGACCTTCGCGGCTACGAGCATGCGTGAGAACCGCTGCGCCTCGCTCATGCGGGCGCGGCGGATCATCGCCCCGGCCACGGCATGAGGGTCGACGACGTACTCGCCGCCCGCCACGCGCCGTCTCAGCTCGCGATCGATTCTGTGCAGGTTCACGGGTTCTCCCACGTCTCCACTTGCGCCCACGTTTCAAGCATAAATTGGCAGGGAGACTCCTGCGGACGAGCCCAAGGGCGAAGCCGCTGCGCGTGATTTGCGCCGGTGCCTCCGCGCCATATATCGACAGTCCGCTGCCGGACGCTCGATAGAACGAGCGTCCACGCTTTCAGCGCCTCAGCGCGGACTCCGTGCCGCCCAGGGCGCCGGGTCCGGCATAACCGCCGGGACCGAAGATGTTCACCGGCTCCGGCTCCTCGACCCGGGCGGCGGGCGGCTTGCGGGCGCGGGCCACGAGGATCGCGACCAGCGAGCCGAACACGCCGACGAGCAGGCAGGCGGCAACGCACGCCCAGATCCCGATGTCCCCGCTCATCACGAGCTGGAACAGGTACCAGAGGCCGCCGAGCGGGCCAAGCGACAGGCGGTCCATGTAATAGAGGAGGACGACGGCGAACGGCAGCACGCCGCCGATCAGGAGCAGCAGTGGCGCCGGCCCGCGCCGTGGCACGTTCGCGATCGCCGCGATCAGCCACAGGTGCAGCGCCGGCACCAGCACCAGCGCCGCGATCGGGTTCACGAACCAGACGATCAGCACCGAGATGGTCAGCACCAGGGCGAGCACGGCGCCGGCTCCCGGGCTGGACGTGTCGAGGTGGCCGCCGCGCCCCCTGAGCGCCCAGCGCCAGGCGAGCACCCAGACGACCGCGGCAACGGCCGCCAGGATGCCGAGCACCACCACGTCGCCGGCGTGCAGCTCACGAAGCGTCGGCGGCACGGGCGACGGTGGAGGGTCGGCCACGACCCCGGCCCACACCATCAGCTTCGCCACCACCAGCGCGACCAGAAGCGGCAGCCCCGTGATCAGTACCCAGCGCAGCAGGCGCGCCACCGGCTGGCGCCGGCGCCGGGCGCGGGCGAACGCGTCGACCGACGCGATCATCGCCGGGATCATCAGCGTGAAGCCGAGCAGCGCCAGCGCCCAGTCGGGCAGCACCTTGCGCGCCACCGTGATGTACGACGTCGGGCCGCGCTCGAGCCCGCGCTCGTCCTCGTCGATCGCGAACAGCGTGCGCAGCGTGGAGCGCCCGAGCGAGCCGAGCCGGTCGGGGTCGATGTTCGGAAGCCTCTGCCGCGATTGCGGTGCTGGCAGCTCGCCGCTTCCCGACAGCCGGATGGAATCGATGCCCGCGGCCAGCAGCGGGCCCTGTGCGCCGATCCCGAGCGGGAAGGCCAGCCGGATGGTCTGCGCCGCCGCGCCGCTCGAACCCGGCTGGCGACCGAACTCCTGCGCGATCGAGGCGGCGGCGGTGCGCTCGAGGCCCACGCCGACCCGCTGCGGGCCGTTCGACCAGCCGATCAGCGGCGGTATCGCTCGCCCGGGGGCGCCGAAGTTGGAGATCACGATCGCCGCCTCGACCTTGTCGCGGTCGGGCAGCTTGTTGATCAGCCGGCGCACGCCGAGGTCGCCGAGCGTCCCGCCGTCCACCGAGGCGAGCACGAGCGTCTTGTCCGACGGCGTGCCCTGTAACACGCGCGCGATCTCGACGAGGGCCGCGGTGTCGGCCGCGCTGCCCGTGGCGTCGGGCACCGTGGCCGCGTCGCGCTGAGCCACCAGCACGATCTGGCGCCGCGAGCTGCCCGCGCGGCGCGCCACCACGTTCACGAGCCGCTTGCCGTTCGAGAAGAACGGATCGATCACTGTGCGGAAGCCGCTGGCGGCGAAGTTGCGTGCCACCGCGTTCGCCTGAGCCTGGTCCCCGATCGTCCCGGCCCGGCGGTCGGGCCAGCGCGACACGGTCTGATTGGCCGTGTCCAACGCGGCTTTGCCCTGGAACAGGACATCCGCCGCAAGCGCTTGCGGCAGGCCCTGGGGGCGGTCCTCCAGCGAGAACATCGCCACGATCGCAGCCAACACAGCCGGCAGGAACGCAGCGCGATAGAGCCGCGGCTCGATCACCTTGCCTGCATCACCGCACTTGAACCTACAATCTCTTGGGGGCGACAACACCCCCATCGCCACGATGTCGCCACAGCCGGCCCGGATCCTCCTTGTAGACGACGAGCAGTCGGTACAGAAGCTGCTCTCGTATCCGCTGCGCAAGGAGGGCTATGAGGTCGTCCCGGCAATGGACGGCCAGGAGGCGCTCGAGCGCTGCCGCGGCCAGAGCTTCGACCTGATCGTGCTCGACGTGATGCTGCCGAAGATCGACGGCTTCGACGTCTGCCGGCAGATCCGCGCGCAGAGCAGCGTGCCGATCATCATGCTCACCGCGAAGGCCGAGGAGTTCGACAAGGTGCTCGGCCTCGAGCTAGGCGCGGACGACTACATCACCAAGCCCTTCTCGATGCGCGAGTTCCGCAGCCGCGTGAAGGCCGTGCTCAGGCGCTCCGACCTGCTGCGCGAGGAGCAGCGCGACGAGGAGCCGATCGAGGCCGACGAGCTGCGCGTCGACTTCACCAAGCGCACCGTGGAGATCCGCGGCGAGCCGGTGCGGCTCACCTACGTGGAGTTCGAGATCCTCTCGATCCTCGCCCGCAACCCGGGCCGCGTGTTCAGCCGCACGATGCTGCTCGACCGGCTCTGGGGCGACTCCGCGTTTCGCGATCCCCGCACGATCGACGTCCACATCCGCCACCTGCGCGAGAAGGTGGAGCTCGATCCCAAGGAGCCTGAGTACCTCTTCACCGTTCGCGGCGTGGGGTACCACTTCCGAGACCGATGAGCCGGTTCGGCCGTTCGCTCGGCACCAAGCTCGCGCTCCTCTTCACAGGTATCACCGCGGTCGCGTTCGCGGCCGTTTTCTTCATCGTCGTTCCACAGCTGCAGAACACGTTGGAGAAGGAGCGCCTCACAGAGCTGCAGCGGGTGGCGCCGGCATTCGCCCCCCAGATCGAGGGCGGGATGAACAAGGAGATCAAGCCGCCGAAGATCGACGAGCTGATCCGTTCGGTGGCGGACAACGCGGATGCCGAGGTCACGATCTTCGGCATCCAGCGGCAGGCCAACCGCCCGCCGCTCTTCTACACGATCTCCAACTCGAACGTCAGCAAGCAGGTCGACGCGAGCAAGGAGCTGGCCGGGCTCGCCTTCAAGCGTCACCGGCAGGCGAGCGGGGTCGTCGACATGTTCGGTTCGCGCTATGCGCAGGTGGCGATCCCACTGCCGACTCATCGACCCAACTGGATCGTCGTGTACGCCCACAACCTCTCGGACGTCCACGGTACCGTCGGCGTGATCCGCAACCGCATTCTGCTGGCGGGCGGTGTCGCACTGATCATCACGCTGATCGGCGGCTACCTCGTCGCGCGCCGGCTGGCACGGCGGGTGAAGCGCCTCGAGGTTGCTGTCACCGGCGTGGCGGAGGGCAACTTCCACGAGCCGCTGCCCGTCACCTCAGAGGACGAGCTGGGCCAGCTCACGCGATCGTTCAACGAGATGCAGGCGCAGCTCGCCCGCCTCGACACCGCGCGCAGCCAGTTCATCGCCAACGCCTCCCACGAGCTGCGCACGCCGATCTTCTCGATCGGTGGCTTCGTGGAGCTGCTCCGCGACGAGGACATCGACGAGGAGACCCGCAAGGAGTTCATCTGGCTGATGGGCGAGCAGATCGAGCGGCTTCAGAAGCTCGCGGTCTCGCTGCTCGACCTGTCGCGGATCGACGCCGGGTCACTCGAGCTCAACCCCGAGGAGGTCGACCTGTCGGAGCTGGTGCGCGAGGTGGCCGGCGAGTTCACCCCGGCGGTGGGCCGCCACGAGACCGAGCTGGATCTCGTGCTGCCGGAGGAGGTCGAGGCGATCTGCGACCGCGAGCGGGTGGCGCAGATCGTCCGCATCCTGCTCGACAACGCGCTGCGCCATACGCCCCGCGGCACGCGCGTCGAGGTGGCCGCCGGGCGGGAGAACGGCACGGCCCAGCTCACCGTGAGCGACAGGGGCCCCGGCGTCTCGGCGGTGATCAGCGACCGCGTGTTCGAGCGCTTCTACACGGGCGACGCGGTGCGCGGCTCGGGCCTCGGTCTGGCGATCGCGCGCGAGCTGGCCGACCGTATGAGCGGAACGATCGAGCTGGACAGCAAGCCGGGAGAAACCGCCTTCACCCTGGCGCTGCCCGCCGCGGACCACGAGAACGGCTCCGCGTGAGCCGCGACGGGTCGCCGCAGCTCCCGGCGCTGGTCCGGGAGCTCGCCGTCGCGCTGCGCGAGCACGTGCTTCCGCAGCTGGGCTCGCACGCGGGCCGTGCGCACGAGGTGGAGCTCGCGGCCGGAGGCGACATCACCTTTGCCATCGACGCGGCAGCCGAGGAGCTGCTCGCGAACTTCATCGCCGAGCGGGCGCCCGACCTCGCGTTCTATTCCGAGGACAGGGGGCTCGTCATGCCCGCGGGCGACGCCGACACGGTCCTGATCGTCGACCCGATCGACGGGACGCGCCCCGCGCTCGCGGGGTTCGAGTCGAGCTGCGTGTCGGTGGCCGCCGCGCCCCTGCGCGACGACGTGACGATGGGCGAGGTCGAGGTGGGCTGCGTGGTGGAGATCAAGTCGGGCCACGTCTTCCTCGCCGAGCGAGGACGAGGGCTGAGCGAGGGCGGCCCGGTCCGGCTGTCGAAGAACACATCGATCGAGCGCATGTTCTGGGCCTACGGCTTCCGCGGCCGGCCGATGCGCCTCTACGCGGAGCTGCTGGGCGACCTCGTGGACGCCTCCTCGGTGGGCGGCGGCACCTTCGAGCTCGGCTCGGCCACCTACGACACGACGCGGGTGATCACCGGCCAGCTCGACGCCTACATCGAGCCCGGGCCGCGCCTCCTCGAGGAGGTGCCGGAGACGCGCGCCGAGTTCGAGCGCGTCGGCGGCGGAGCGGTGCTGAACAACTCCCCGTACGATCTCGCCGCAGCGGCACTCTGCCTGACCGAGGCCGGGGCCGTGGTGACCGACGCAAAGGGGAGAACTCTCGCCGACCGGCCTCTGCTCGGATCGAGTGCCGAGTACCAGATGTCCATAGTCGCCAGCGCGAACGAGCGCTTACACGAATCGCTCCTCGAGCAACTTGACGCCGGACTGGACCGCGTTGCGTTTAGGTTTCGCTCTGAGGGAGAAACGGAGACGAGATGAGCACGGTCGAGAGCGGGACGCACACGGTTCGCCTGACGGTCCCGGCGAAGCCCGAGTACATAGTCCTCACGCGCCTGGCGCTCTCGGCGGTATGCCGTCTCACACCGCTTCAGCCGGAGGACGTCGCTGACCTCAAGCTGGCCGTCACGGAGGCGGCCACCAGCCTCGTCCGCGAGGACTCGAGCGAGCAGCTCGCGTGCGAGTTCTCGCTCGGCGAGGACCGGCTCGTGCTCGAGCTGGTCGGCCCCGAGAGCGGCTCCGTGTCCGCCGAGGACCAGGAGCTTGGCCGCGCGATCATCCGCGCGACCGTGGACGAGTGCGAATTCGCCGACGGCGTCGTCACACTCGTCAAATACCTCAGCGAACCCGAACAGTAGGCTCCAGCGCGTCCGGAAGGCGCTCGAGTGAAGGAGGGAATAAGTGCTGCAGCCCGTGGCGGTCGGCCACAAGAGTCTGGCCGACTACACGCACCTGGTCGGCCGGCCTCTCGTGGAGGAGATCCGCGAGCTGGTCGAAGGGCTCCAGGGCCTGAAGGTCCTGCACCTCTCGGCCACCGCGTTCGGCGGTGGCGTGTCGGAGATCCTCTACACGCTCGTGCCGCTCATGCGGGACGTCGGCATCGAGGCCGAGTGGCAGATCATGATCGGCCGCGAGGAGTTCTACAACGTCACGAAGCTGATGCACAACTCACTCCAGGGCGCCGAGCAGGTGCTCACGGACGACGAGTGGATCATCTACGAGAAGTACAACCGCATCAACGCGATGGAGCTCACCGACGGCTGGGACGTGATCATCGTCCACGACCCGCAGCCCGCCGCGGTTCGCCAGCACGTTCCGGAGAAGGCAAAGAAGTGGGTGTGGCGCTGCCACATCGATCTCTCGACTCCGAACCCCGAGACGATCGAGCGGATCGTGCCGCTCGTCCACGAGTACGACGGCTCGGTCTTCCACCTCCAGAGCTACGTGCCCGCCGGTCTCCAGAACGGCGCGCCGGTGCACATCTGCCCGCCCGCGATCGACCCGCTCTCGCCGAAGAACATGGCGCTCTCGCCGGAAGACGCGGCGTTCGTGTGCGACCAGTTCGGCGTCGACGTCGACCGGCCGCTGATCTGCCAGGTGTCGCGCTTCGACCCGTGGAAGGACCCGATCGGCGTGATCGACGCCTATCGCCAGGTCACCGCCGAGCTCCCCGAGGTGCAGCTTGCGCTCGTGGGCTCCATGGCCACCGACGATCCCGAGGGCTGGGAGTTCTTCAACTCCACGCTCGAGTACGCCCAGGGCGATCCCGACATCAAGATCCTCAACAACCTCAATAACGTCGGCGCCATCGAGGTGAACGCCTTCCAGTCGCAGGCCGACGTCGTGATCCAGAAGTCCACACGCGAGGGCTTCGGCCTCACCGTGTCCGAGGCGCTGTGGAAGGCGCGGCCGTTCATCGGCGGCGACGTCGGCGGGATCCCGCTGCAGGTTAAGGACGGCGAGACCGGGTACCTCGTTTCCTCCCCGGAGGAATGCGCTGAGCGGACTCTCGACGTCCTGCGTGAGCCGGAGCTCGGCAAGCGCCTGGCACGGGCGGGCAAGGAGCACGTGCGCAAGAACTTCCTCACCCCTAGGCTTCTACGCGACTGGCTACGGATCTTCTCGGAATGACTCGCGACGCCCAACTCGTACTCGTCTCGAACCGCGGTCCTGCCACGTTCGAGCGGGATGAGGAGGGCGAGCTGCGAGTCACGCGAGGCGGCGGCGGGCTCGTCACCGCGCTCACCGGGCTGGTGAACCACCGCGACGCGCTCTGGGTCGCGTCGGCGATGACCGAGGAGGACGTGGAGGTCAGCCGGTCGCACGGCGGCGGCTCCTTCGACTGCGAGGTGGACGGCACGTCCTACCGGGTGCGGCTTGTGGAGAGCGACCCCGATGCCTACGACCGCTTCTACAACGTCGTGGCGAACCCGCTCCTGTGGTTCATCCAGCACTACCTGTGGGACCTGTCGAACGCGCCGGACATTCGCCGCAACGAGGTGGAGGCGTTCGAGCACGGCTACCGGGCGGTGAACGACGACCTCGCGCGCGCGGTGCTCGAGGAGGTGTCGGACCACGACGCCGTGGTCATGCTGCACGACTACCACCTCTACCTGGCGCCGCGGGCAATCCGCCACGCGAGCCCGGACTGCTTTCTCCATCACTTCATCCACATCCCGTGGACCCAGCCGGATGCCTGGCGCGTCCTGCCGCGGGACATCCGCGAGGAGATCTACGAGGGCGTGCTGTCGAACGACATCGTCGGCTTCCACACGCAGGCCTACAAGCGCAACTTCATGCTCTGCTGCCGCGAGCTGTTTCACATGGACGTGGACGAGGAGGCCGGCGTCGTCACCTACGAAGGACGCGACGTGTGGATCCGCGCGTACCCACTGCCGATCTCGGCCGAGAGCTTCAAGCGCACCGCCCAGCGGCCCCAGGTGCAGGAGTACGAGCAGGAGCTGCTTCGCCGCCGGCGCGAGCACCTGATCCTGCGCGTGGACCGTGCCGACCTGTCGAAGAACGTGCTCCGCGGCTTCACCGCGTTCGATCTGTTCTTGACGCAGCACCCCGAGTTCCGCGAGAACGTCACGTTCATCGCGCAGCTCATGCCGTCGCGGCAGGACGTGCCGGAGTACGTGGAGTACCTCGAGAAGATCGAGGCGCTGGTGGCGGTCGTGAACCACCGCCACGGCACCACCGACTGGATGCCCATCGACCTGAAGCTGCGTGAGAACCTCGACGAGGCGGTGGCCGCCTACAAGCACTACGACCTGCTGATCGTCAACGCGATGTTCGACGGCATGAACCTGGTGGCCAAGGAGGGGCCGCTCGTGAACGAGCGCGGCGGCGTCAGCCTCCTGTCCGAGAACACGGGCGCGCACGAGGAGCTGGCCGAGTTCGCGCTCTCGGTGAACCCCTTCGACGTCCAGGAGCAGGCCGACGCGATCTACCGCGCCCTCACGATGTCCCAGGAGGAGCGCTCCTGGCGCGCCGAGGGCCTGAAGCGGATCGTGACCGCCCGGAATCCCGGTGACTGGATCGACGACCAGCTCGCCGACATCGAGGCAAAGCGCTCGGGCGCCCCACCGGCACCCGACATGCCGAGCGGCCGCTTCGCGCCGCGCTAGGGCCCGAATTCGCCTGTCGAGGGGGCTGGCCGCGGAGTCGCGAACCGTGGAGTCGCGAACCGTGGAGTCGCGGCTCGCGGAACGACGACGGGCTTCGCGACGCGAGCGCGGGGCTTGGGCTTCGCCTTCCGCTTGGACTTCCGCCGGACCGCGACCTCGGGCTCTGCAACCGGCGCGGGCGCCAAAGCCCTGTCCACTGTCGACTGTCCACTGTCCACTCGCTGCGGCGCCGGCGCTGCCGATACGGTTGCAGCCGGCCCGCTCGATTCCGCGCAGCTGCGCGGCCCCGTGGCGATAAGCACCACCGCCGCGACCAGCGCGACCAGACGGCCGACGTTGCCCCACCGTATTCGTGCCACACCTGCTTAAGCCGCACAGACACCGGGCTCGCCCCCAGGACGTTGCTAAGGTCTCGCTCTCCATGCGGCTCTACGACCTCATGCTGCTCCTCGATTCAAACGCACCGGACGAGCGCCGGCGCGAGATCGTGGGCAACGTGCAGTCGATGATCGAGGGCTCCGCCACGCTTGTCGGCGCCCACGACTGGGGCATGCGCCGCATGGCCTACGAGATCGATCACCGCGCCGACGCGGACTACCACCTGTTCCAGTTCGAGACGGACGGCGGCGATCTCCTCGACCGGCTCGACCACACGCTGAAGATCACGGACGGCGTGCTGCGCTTCCGGATCATCCGGCTGAAGCCGGGCTCGCCGCCGCCGCCGGCACCGCGGGCGGCCGGCCGTCCGCGTGACATCGCGCCCGCCGAGGAGGAGACCGCCACGGTGGCTCCGCGCTCGGTTGCCGACGCGCCGA
This sequence comes from Thermoleophilaceae bacterium, assembly GCA_035572055.1. Taxonomy (GTDB): domain Bacteria; phylum Actinomycetota; class Thermoleophilia; order Solirubrobacterales; family Thermoleophilaceae; genus JAICJR01. Next base: position 10,300 of record DATNBJ010000017.1, read on the forward strand.
AGGTCGAAGAAGAACCGAGTTCTGAAGAAGACAGCTAGCCGCTGTCCATTTCCGGGCAGGTCTATCGTCGTACTTGCATGAGTACGCAACTATCAGACCAAACTCGCAAGACCTGGACCCTGATTCTCTGCTGCATCGGGCAGTTCATGGTGATTCTCGACGTGTCCGTGGTGAACGTCGCGCTGCCGTCCATCCGGTCGGACCTGCACTTCAGCGGCACCGAGCTCCAGTGGGTGGTGAACGCGTACGCGCTGACGTTCGCGGGCTTCCTCCTGCTCGGTGGGCGTGCCGCCGACCTGCTCGGACGGCGTCGCATGTTCGTGATCGGGCTGATGGCGTTCGCCGCCACCTCCCTCCTGGGCGGCCTCGCCCAGAGCAAGGAGGTGCTCACCGGCGCGCGCGCCCTTCAGGGCCTGAGCGGCGCGGTGGTGGCGCCGGCGACGCTGTCGGTCCTCACCAGCACCTTCACCGAGGGCAGTGAACGCAACCGCGCTCTCGGCTTGTGGGGCGCCATGGGCGGAGCGGGCGGCGCCGCGGGCGTGCTGCTCGGCGGCATCCTCACCGAGACCCTGAGCTGGCGCTGGATCCTCTTCATCAACATCCCGATCGGGGTGCTGGCGGGCCTCGCCGCCCTCCGTTACATCGCCGAGAGCAAGGTGGACGACGCCGCTCGCCGGAGGTTCGACGTGAGCGGCGCGGTCACGGTGACCCTCGGGCTCGTGGTGCTCGTGTACGGCATCGTGCAGACCGACAAGTACGGCTGGGGCTCGACCCGAACGATCGTCACCCTGGCGATCGGCCTGGCGCTGATCGGCGTGTTCCTGCTGATCGAGGGCCGGCTGGCCAAGGCGCCGTTGGTGCCGTTGCGCGTGTTCAAGTCGCGACAGCTCACGGCGGCGAACACCGTGATGTTCCTGCTCGGAGCCTCGTCCTTCGCCATGTGGTACTTCGTCTCGCTCTACCTCCAGGAGGTGCGCGGGTTCAGCCCGATCGAGACGGGGTTCTCGATCTTGCCGATGGCGCTGTCCGTCGCGGTCGGCGCGCAGATCGCGGGGAAGGGCACGGCGCGCTTCGGCGCGGGACCGTTCCTGGCGCTGGGCATGGCGCTCGTCGGCCTGGGGATGCTGCTGTTCGGGCGCGCGCCGGTCGGCGGGAGCTTCGCGGTCAACGTGCTGCCCGCCGAGATCGTCACCGCGCTGGGCGTCGGTCTCGCGTTCGTGCCGGTCACGATCGCGGCGATGGCGGGAAGCGCACCGCACGAGGCGGGGCTTGCGTCGGGGCTCGTCAACACCGCGCGGCAGATCGGCGGCTCGCTCGGACTCGCCATCCTGGCCACCATCGCCGTGGCGCGGACGGCGGATCTGACGGGGCAGGTCGGCCTCACGCCCGCGCTCAACAGCGGCTTCCACCACGCGTTCGTGGTGGGCGCCGGGTTCGCCTTCCTGGGCGCGATCCTCGCGGCCGTCCTGATCCCCCGAGTGCGCCCCCGACAGGTCGCCGCGCCGGCGGAGCCCGGCCCGCCGGCCGAGGCCGAGCGGACCGAGGTCGGGGTCGAGGCTTGAGCGCTCCGTTCCGGCTGAGCGTCCTCGACCAGTCGCCGATTCCGGAGGGATCCACCGGCGCGGACGCGCTGCACAACTCGATCGACCTGGCCCGGCACGCCGAGGCGCTCGGCTACCAGCGCTACTGGGTGGCCGAGCACCACGCCACGCCGGGCCTCGCCAGCGCCAGCCCAGAGGTGCTGATCGGGCCGATCGCCTCCGCCACTTCGCGGATCCGGGTGGGCAGCGGCGGGATCATGCTGCCGCACTACAGCCCGCTCAAGGTCGCGGAGAACTTCAGCGCTCTGAGCGGGCTGTTCCCCGGCCGGATCGACCTCGGACTCGGGCGGGCGCCGGGCACCGACCCGCGCACGATGTTCGCCCTCCAGCGCGACCGCCGCGAGCCCTCGCCCGACGACTTCCCGCAGCAGCTCGCGGAGCTGCTCGGCTATCTCGGGAACAGCCTGCCCGCCGAGCATCCGTTCGCGCACCTGGCCCGAACGCTGCCGGGGCTGCCCGAAAGGCCGGAGGTGTGGCTTCTCGGCTCGTCACCTCAGAGCGGGCTGTGGGCGGCGGAGGGAGGCCTGCCCTACTCGTTTGCCGACTTCATCAACCCGAACGGCGCGGAGATCGCCGCGCTGTACCGCCAGCGTTTCCAGGACACGGCTGCCGAGGTATCCCCGCGGGTGTCGGTCGCCGTTTGGGCCATCTGCGCCGAGACCGACGAGGAGGCGCAGCGGCTGGCGTCGAGCAGCAGGATGACGCTTCGGCTGCTCCACCAGGGCCGCCTGATCCCGGTGCCGCCGGTCGAGAAGGCACTGCGCTTTCTGGAGTCGGAGTCCGGTCAGGCGGCCGCCGGGCCGCTGCGCAACCGTCGTGCGGTGATCGGCGATCCGTCGACGGTGCGGGCCGGGCTCGAGCAGGTGGCCAAGGACTACGGCGCCGAGGAGGTGATGGTCGTGACGATCACCCATTCCCACGAGGCCCGGAAGCGCTCCTATGAGCTGATCTCAGAGGCTTTTGTCACAGCAGACCACGCTTCTGCGACGGCTTCGTAAAAAGCGACCCAGACTCCGGGAACTTCTTGGGATTTCGCTCTCAAGCCATCTCCACCCCGATGTACCCTCGCTAGACCGAAATTCAAAGACGTTCGCCGACCGATAGGAGCAGTTCTCATGGCAGCCACCAACATCAACCGAGTCGTCCTCACGGGCAACCTCACGCGCGACCCCGAGCTGCGCAGCACACCCAGCGGGACGTCGGTGTGCAGCCTCCGGCTTGCCGTGAACACACGCAGGCGTGACGAGACCGGCAATTGGGTCGACAAGCCCAACTTCTTCGACATCACCGTGTGGGGCGCGCAGGGCGAGAACTGCGCCCAGTACCTCCAGAAGGGCCGCCCGGTGGCCATCGACGGGCGCCTGGAATGGCGTGAATGGCAGGACCAGCAGGGCAACAAGCGCCAGTCGGTGGATATCATTGCCGACTCTGTCCAGTTCCTGGGCTCACGGGACGGCGCTGAGAACGGTGGTCGTTTCACGCCGCAGAGCGACGTGCCGGCCGACACGGCGGACTTCCAGGCCGCACCGTCGGGCGGCAGCTCCGGGGACGACGACATCCCCTTCTAGCCGTTCAAAGGAGTTCTTCTCAGGTGGCAAAACAGCGTGGTGGCAACAACCGGCAGCAGACGCGCCGGCGCGACGGGCGTAAGGGCCCGGGTTCCGGCGGACGTCGGAAGCCGTGCGCCTTCTGCCGGGACAAGGTCGACGTCGTCGACTACAAGGACTTCGGCACCCTGCGCCGCGCCATGAGCGAGAAGGGCAAGATCCGCTCCGCCCGCATCACCGGGTCGTGCCGGCGCCATCAGCGCCAGCTCGCACTCGCCGTGAAGCGCGCGCGTGAGCTGGGCCTCCTGCCCTACGTCTCTGACCGATGACCCCTGCAAACCTTCGCCTGGCTGCGTCCTCGTCCTTGCCAGGCTCGGTTTTCGGCGTCATTTCGTAGGCGATGGCTCAGGCGATCCTGCTGCAAAGTGTGGACACGCTCGGCGAGCGTGGCGACGTCGTGGACGTCGCTCCCGGCTACCTGCGGAACTACCTGGTGCCGCGCAAGCTGGCTCAGCCGGCCACGCCGGGCGCGATCGCCGAGGCTCAGCGGCGCATCGAGGCCGCTGAGCGCGCCGCGAGCGAGGCGGCGGAGCGGGCCGACGAGAACGCGGCGCTGCTGAAGAAGACCGTCCTCACGATCCCGCAGCAGGCGGGCGACGACGGTCGCCTGTTCGGCTCGGTCACCGCGCAGGACATCGTCGACGCGATACGCCAGGCGCGCGGACTGAAGCTGGACCGCCGCAAGGTCCAGCTCGAGCACCCGATCAAGACCACCGGCACGCACATGGTCACGGTCGAGGTGTCCGAGGGCGTCACCGCGGAAATCAAAACGATCGTCACCGCGGAGTGATCGGTAACAGCGGGATGATCGTTCGCCGCCCTCTCGTTTCTGGCCTCGACCACTCGTAGCCTGTGAGCGGTCGTGGCGATCTCCGTACCTCAGCCCCCTGAGGCCGTCTCGGGCAAGCTTCCGCCTCAGAATCTCGAGGCGGAGACCTCGGTCCTGGGCGCCATCCTGCTCGCCGAGCAGGGGCTCGACAGCGTCCTGATCGACACTCGGCTTCGCGCCGAGGACTTCTACAGGCCGCGTCACCAGCGCATCTTCGGCGCGATGCGGCGGCTGAAGGAGAAGCGCGATCCGGAGGCCGTCGACGCGGTCACGGTGTGCGACGAGCTGGCCCGCGCCGGCGAGCTCGAGGAGGCCGGCGGGCAGGCTTACATTCACTCGCTGCCCAGCATGGTGCCCGCGGCCGGCAACGTCCGGCACTACGCCCGGATCGTCAAGCAGCACGCGCTGCTGCGGAAGCTGCTCGACGCGGCGCGGGTCACGCAGGACGACGTCTACGCCCACCAGGGCCCCGTCCAGGAGCTGATCGACCAGGTCGAGAGCCGCTTCTACAACGTCGCCCACGAGGACCGCACCGGTGACCTGCGCTCGATCGAGGAAGTCCTCCACGACGAGCTCGACAAGCTCGAGATGGTGTCGCGGCAGGGCATCGCGCTCACCGGCACGCCCTCCGGCTTCAAGGACCTCGACGACCTCACCGGCGGCTTCCAGCCCGGCAACCTCATCGTGCTGGCCGCGCGGCCGTCGATGGGCAAGTCCGCGCTCGTCACGAACATCGCTGAGAACGCGGCCATCGATCACGACCGGCCGGTGGCGCTGTTCTCGCTGGAGATGTCGGAGACGGAGCTCGCCCAGCGCTTCATCGCCTCGCAGGCGAAGCTCAACGGCGACGACCTGCGCAAGGGCCGCGTGAAGCCGGACCGCTGGCCGAAGGTCGTGAAGGCCACGGAGAAGCTGGCGGGCTCGCCGCTGTACGTGGACGACACGAGCGACATCGGCATCCTCGAGGTGCGCGCGAAGGCGCGGCGCCTGCATGCGCGGCGGGAGCTCGGGCTGCTGATCGTCGACTACCTCCAGCTCATGCGACCCGAGGACAGCTCGGCCAGCCGCGTCGAGCAGATCGGCCAGATCAGCCGAGGGCTGAAGATCCTGGCGCGCGAGCTGAACATCCCGGTGATCGCGGTGTCGCAGCTCTCGCGCGCGGTGGAGGCGAGGCCCGACAAGCGGCCGCTGCTGTCGGACCTGCGCGAGTCCGGCCAGATCGAGCAGGACGCGGACGTGGTCATGTTCATCTACCGCGACGAGTACTACAACCGCGATTCCGAGCGGCCCGGCGAGGCGGACGTGATCTGCGCCAAGCACCGCAACGGGCCGGTCGGCGACGTGGTGCTCACCTTCCTGTCGCGCTATCCGAAGTTCGCGAACCTGTACCGCGACAGCACTGCCGGCCTCGGCGGGGAGCCTGCCTTCGACGCCGCCGACGAAGCCGGGTGAGCGAGTCAGCCGAGGTACTGGGCTTCTGCCCTGAGCGGCTCTGCGACGGGACCGGCTGGCTCCTCGACGAGGAGGCCAATGTCGCCCGGCCGTGCAAGTGCCGCGACGGCCGGATCAGCCGCGTGCAGAGCCGGCGCATCGGCACCGGCATCCCCAAGCGCTTCCGCGGAGTGTCGTTCGAGCGAAAGCCGGTCTGCGACATCGATTCCGAGGTGCTGCGCGAGATCCGCCGTTTTGTGCGCACCATCGACGAGAACGTGGACAAGGGCCACGGCCTGTGGTTCTACGGCGACGTGGGCACCGGCAAGACCTCGCTCGCGATGCTCGTGTCGAAGGCCGCGCTGGAGGCCGGAAGGTCGGTGGCCATCTACTCGGTCCCGCACCTGCTGGCGGACATCAAGGAGACCTATGACGACGACTCGCCCCGCTCGTACGCGGACCTGTTCCGGCGGCTGTGCGAGGTCGATCTGCTGCACCTCGACGACCTGGGCGCGGAGAAGCCCACCGAATGGGTCCTCGAGCAGCTTTACTCGATCGTGAACGAGCGCTGGCAGAACGAGCGCTCGATCGTCGTCACGAGCAATCCGCGACCGGACGAGCTGCGCTCTCAGATCGGTCGCCGCACGGTCTCGCGCCTTCAGGAGATCGCCGAGATCCAGATCCCGATGATGGGCACCGATCTGCGGACTGGGGAATCTCCCTAGCGGCACGCTGCGTACACTCGCTTTGCAATGCCGGGTCTCGCGATAGTCGGCGCCCAATGGGGCGATGAGGGCAAGGGGAAGGTCACGGACCTGCTCGCCGAGCAGGCCGACGTGGTCATCCGCTTCCAGGGCGGCAACAACGCCGGGCACACGATCGTGCGCGGCGACGAGGTCTATCGCCTGCACCTGATCCCGAGCGGGATCCTCTACCCGGGCAAGCTGTGCCTGATCGGCAACGGGGTGGTGGTCGACCCGAAGGTGATCGTCGCCGAGCTCGACGAGCTGCGCCGCCGCAGCGTGGACACGGGCGGCCTGCGGATCTCGGCAAACGCGCACATCATCATGCCCTACCACCTGCTGCTCGACACCGAGGGCGAGACGAAGCTCGGCAAGCTGCAGATCGGCACCACGCGCCGGGGCATCGGACCCTGTTACGCGGACAAGGCGGCCCGGCTCGGCATCCGGATGCAGGACCTGCTCGACGAGAAGATCCTGCGCCAGAAGATCTACGCCGCGATGGAGCCGAAGCGCCAGACCCTGCGGCCGTTCGCGAAGGACCCGTCGATCGACCTGCACGCGATGACCGAGGAGTACCGCACGCTCGGCCATCGGCTCGAGCCCTACATCGCGGACACGCAGAAGATCGTCTGGGACTCGCTCGACCGCGGCGGCATGGTGGTGTTCGAGGGCGCGCAGGGCACGCTGCTCGACATCGACCACGGGACGTATCCGTTCGTCACCTCGTCGAACCCCGTGGCAGGCGCGGCGTGCGTCGGCGCGGGCGTCGGGCCGAAGGACATCGACGAGGTGTGGGGCATCGCGAAGGCTTACGTCACGCGCGTGGGTGCCGGCCCCTTCCCCACGGAGCTCGAGGGGGAGATGGGCGACCGGATGCGCGAGGCCGGCCACGAGTTCGGCACCACCACCGGACGGCCCCGCCGCTGCGGCTGGCTCGACCTCGTGGCGCTGAAGTACGCGGTCCGGCTGAACGGCCTCACCGGCCTGGCGATCACGAAGCTCGACGTGCTCACCGGCATCGACCCGCTCTGCGTGGCCACCGAGTACATCGGGCCGGAGGGCGCGAGCTTCAGCGAGTTCCCCTACCACCAGTCGATCCTCCACAAGGCCACCGGCACCTACACGGAGCTGCCCGGCTGGGAGGAGGACATCAGCGGCGCCCGCAGCCTCGACGACCTGCCGCAGGCGGCACGCGAGTACGTCGAGTACATCGAGGAGTTCCTCGGCGTGCCGGTGGTGCTGGTGGGCGTG
>DATNBJ010000018.1:0-6796 GCA_035572055.1 Thermoleophilaceae bacterium
GGACCGGTCACGAACGGGATGTCGTCGGGCAGCGCGGCCTTGCCGTTCAGCGCCTTCGCCACGCCGCAGCCGAGCAGCTCGGCGGTCTCGATCACCTCGGTCTCGGCGCCGATCGCGCCCTGGCCGATCAGCATCGAGACCTTCTTGCCCTCGTTCAGGACCTGGGCGGCCGAGCGCAGGTCGTCCTCGCGCGGGATCACCCGCGGCTCGCTGAAGCCCACGGAGGAGTAGACGGAGCCGTGCGCGCGCGGCGGCTCCTCCCAGGGGGACTCCTGCACGTCCTCGGGGAAGATCACGCAGGTCACCGAGCGGGTGGCCTTCGCGACCCGGAACGCGCGGTCGATCAGGTGGCGCGCCTGCGACGGCGCCATGCAGTACTGCACGAACTCGGAAGCCACGTCCTTGTACAGCGTCTGGAGGTCGACCTCCTGCTGGTAGGCGGCGCCAAGCGAGGTGCGGCTCTGCTGCCCCACGATCGCGACGACCGGCTGGTGGTCGAGCTTGGCGTCGTAGAGGCCGTTCAGAAGGTGGATCGCGCCGGGGCCCGAGGTGGCCATGCAGACCCCGACCTCGCCGGTGAACTTGGCGTGTGCGCAGGCGGCGAAGGAGGCGATCTCCTCGTGCCGGACCTGGATGAACTCGGGCTTCTCGACCTCGTGAAAGGCGCCGAGCAGTCCGTTGATGCCGTCGCCGGGGTAGCCGTAGATGCGCTCCACGCCCCACTCTCCGAGGCGTTCCAGCGTGAATTGGGAGACGTTCTTGCTCATGCCACCCGGGCTACCCGAAGTGGCTGATGCTCACTCGTCAGGCGCCTGACGCAGCGCGCCGGCCGCGGCGATGTGCGACAGGTGCGTCAGGCCCTGGGGGAAATTGCCCACGCTTTCGTCCGCTCGCGTGTCGAACTCCTCGGCGAACAGCCCCACGTCGTTCGCCGTCGCCAGCGCACGGTCGAACACTTCGCGCGCCTTCGCGGGCCGGTGCTGGCGGACCAGGCACTCGGCGAGCCAGAACGAGCAGGCGAGGAAGGCGCCTTCGCGCCCGCCGATCCCGTCCGGCGTCTTGTAGCGGCGGATCAGGCCGTCGTCGTCGAGGTCCTCGCGGATCGCGTCGGCCGTGCGCACCATCCGCTCGTCGTCCCAGTCCACGAACCCGGCCACCGGCAGGAGCAGGAGCGCCGCGTCCACCTCCTTGCCCCCGAACACCTGCACGAACACGCCGCGCGCCTTGTCGTAGCCCTCGCTCTCCACGGCCTCGCGGACCTCCTCGCGCGCCTTGCGCCAGCGCCGTTCGGGCGCCTTGCGCATGCATTCCTCCGCCAGCCGGAGGCCGCGGTCGAGCGCCGTCCAGCAGAGCGCCTTGGAGTGCACGAAGTGCTGCGGCTCGCCCGCCCACTCCCAGATGCCGCGGTCCGGCTCGGGCCAGCGCTCGGCCGCGGCGTCCACCAGCTCGACCAGGAAGCGCCAGTCGTCGTCCCCGGGGGAGTGGCCGCGCTGGTGCCAGCGCCAGGTGAGGTTGATGATCTCGCCGTACACGTCGAGCTGGACCTGCTGCTCGGCGCTGTTGCCCACCCGCACCGGGGACGAGCCGCGGTAGCCCTCCATGTCCAGCTCCATCTCCTGCAGGCGCCGCTCGCCGCCCACGCCGTAACACACCTGCAGGTCGTGGACGCTGCCCGCGGCGGTGCGCAGGATGAAGCGGCGGAACGCGTCGGCCTCGGACTCGCAGCCCACGTCGGCGATCGCCCGCACGGTGAAGCTCGAGTCCCTGATCCAGGAGTAGCGGTAGTCCCAGTTGCGCCGCCCGCCGATCACCTCGGGCAGCGAAGTGGTTGGGGCGGCCACGATCGCGCCCGTCGGTGTGTAGGACAGCGCCTTCAGGACCGCGGCGGACCGGCGGATCCCCTCGGCGTCGGGCCCGCTCACCGACAGCGTGCCGAACCAGCGCCGCCACCACGCCACGGTCTCGTCGAGCCGCGCGTCGAGCTCGCCCGGCTCGGTCGCCACCGGCGGCTCCGCCTCGACCTCCTCGGGGCGAGCGAACTGCAGCGACAGCCGCACCCGGTCGCCGGCTCGCACCGTGGCCCGCGCGCAGAGGTCCGCATCGTCGCCCTCGTACAGCTCGGGGTCGCCGGAGACCACCACGGCCTCGTCGCCGCCCATCGCGCTGAACACCTGGCGACCCTCGTGCCGCACCCACGGCGTCACCTCGCCGTAGTCGAACCGGGGCCGCACGCGCATGAGCACCTCCACGCTGCCGCGCTCCACCTCCAGCACGCGCAGGATCTGGCGGTGCGCGTCGTCGCGCTGGGCGCTGCGCATCGTGAAGCAGTCGGTCACGCGCAGCATGCCGCTCTGCAGGTGGAACGTGGTCACGAGAACCATCGTGTCCTCGAGGTACTCCCGCGAGATCGAGTCCGCCTCGCCCTCCGGCTCGATCGAGCAGAAGCCGCCGCGGTCCCAGTCGAGCAGGCGGCCGAACACGCTGCCCGAGTCGAAGCGCGGCATGCAGCACCAGTCGATCGACCCGGACCGTGAGACCAGGGCCGACGAGTGGCAGTCGCCGATCAGCGCGTAGTCGGCGATCGGCGGGTAGCGGTCAGCCACGGGCGGCCAGCGCCAGGATGCCGGCGCCGATCACGCCGCCGAGCACCGCGCGGCGGTGCTTGCTGAGCCACAGCTCGACGCTGGAACCGGCCGCACGATCGTCGAACTCGCCGTGCGCGCCGTGATCGCCGGGGAGTGGCTCGAACAGGTTGTCGGGCCGGTCTCCGTTCACGGGCTGATCGGTCTGCTGGGAGTCGAAGCCCGTGCGGGCCAGGTAGCGGTCCCCGATCGCGGGCGCCACGTGGTTGCCCGCGATCACGATCGGCGTGGAGCGGCCGACCCAGACCTCGCGCCGCTCGTGCTCCGCCGCCCACACGATCGCCTCGGCGGCCACCTCGGGCTGGTAGATCGGCGGCACCGGCTGCGGGTGTCGCGGAAGCTTCGTGCGCACCGTGCTGAACTGCGGCGTGTTGAGCGCGGGCATCTGGACCATCGTGAGCCTCACGTTCGAGCCGTCGTGCATCAGCTCGGTGCGCAGCGACTCGGTGAAGCCCTTGATCGCGTGCTTGGCGCCGCAGTAGGCGGACTGCAACGGGATCCCCCGGTACGCCAGCGCGGAGCCCACCTGCACGATCGTCCCTCGGTCGCGCGGCATCATCCGGCGCAGCGCGGCGCGTGTGCCGTTCACCACGCCCAGGTACGTGACCTCGGTCGCCCGCCTGTACTCGTCGGCCTCGATCTCCCAGAAGCGCGCGAACACCGAGGTCATCGCGTTGTTCACCCAGACATCGATCGGTCCGAACGCGTCCTCCAAGGCGCTCGCGGCGTCTTCCACCTGCCGCGGATCGGCGACGTCGGTGGGCAGGACCAGCGCGCGCCCGCCGGCCCCCTCGATCTCGCGCGCGGCGGCCTCGAGCCCTTCGCGTCCGCGCGCGAGAAGGCCCACTGAGGCGCCGCGCTCGCCGAACGCGCGCGCCGTGGCGCGGCCGACTCCCGCCGACGCGCCGGTGATCGCGACCACTTGCATGGCCACAGGCTTCCCAGGTTGAAGCCGGTCGAATCGTTTCCCCGTCCTCGCTCGGGTGGCCGTGGCGCGTCGCGCCGCCATGGCGCTTGTCACTTGGGGCGCATTCCGCCTGTCCTGCCGGAGCCCGCCCCGGCATCGATCGGGCGCCCGCGCAAACTGCACAGCGGTCACGTCGGTGACCACGTGAGCTGGCTCAGCTTCGGCCTCGCGGCCCTCGGAGGACCGTGCGCGGTGTGCTCAGATAGCGCGCGCTGCCTTACCTAGATTCTGGTACCTTCGAACGTGGGGGTCACGAACCGACTACCAATCTTGGGTGACTCCGCGCCAAGACATGGGGGAAGACTCAGGCGGGCGAGGGTTGCTGAATCCGCAGAGCGCTGAGACCCGGATGTCGCTGGGGGAAGCCGACCCGGACATCCTCAAGGGTCTCGACGAGGTAGCCGCCGAGCAGGCGCGAGAGATCGCGCTCGTCGATGTCTTCTACTGCGAGGCTGGGCCCTGGGAGCCGTCGCTTGACGCATCGCGCGCGCTCTACGGCCTGTTCATCGTCGACGGCCTGCTGTCGCGCGGCGTCGTGATCGAGGGCCGGCGCGCCGCCGAGCTGCTCGGCCCGGGCGACGTCCTCCGCCCGTTGTCCAGCGACTCCCTGGACCCGTCGGTGGCCTTCACGATCGACTGGGAGGTCCTTCAGCCCACCACCATTGCGCTGCTCGACCGCGAGTTCGCCGAGGCGGTGGCCCCCTGGCCGGAGATCGCCAGCGCGCTGATGGACCGCATGGTCGGCCGCGCCCACGCGCTCGCCTTCCATCTCGCGGTGAGCCATCTGAAGCTCGTCGAGACCCGTCTCGTGGCGGTGCTCTGGTACTTCGCGGACAGGTGGGGACGAGTGACTCCGGAGGGCCGCGTGCTTCCCGTGCGGCTCACCCACGCCCTGCTCGCCCGCGTGGTCGGAGCGCGCCGCCCGAGCGTCAGCACCGCGCTCGGCCGGCTCCAGGATCGCGGCCTGATCGAGCGCCTGCCCAACGGCCACTGGCTGCTGCTGGGCGATCCGCCCAGCGGGCTGCACGAGCTGGGCGAGGTCACGCTCCCGCTCGCCGCCGAGCCCAACGGCAACGAAGAGACGGCCGACTAGCTCGCAGGCGCGCGAGCTGGAGATCGCGCACGATGCCCGGGGCCGAGTCGGGTGTCGCGCCGGCGCGGAAGAAGCGGTCGGATTCCGGCGCGCGACCGGGACGCCGACCGCAGGGGACTGACCCGCTGACACGACACCCCGTTAGGGGTAGTGAACGGCCCCGCGCTAGACTGAGCGCGCAACCTCGCGCTGCTCCGTGCCCGGGGCGGCGTCCATGTTTCCGAGGAGAGCAATGGCTCGCGGAGAAGTCCGAATCGGCGTGACGCTCGCTTGCGAAGAGTGCAAACGCCGCAACTACCAAACTGAGAAGTCGAAGCGCAACGATCCGGGCAGGATCGAGATGCGCAAGTACTGCCGCTGGTGCGGCAGTCACACGCTGCACCGGGAAACCCGGTAGCGGCGCGAATTGAACTCCGCCAGGACCGATGGCCAGGAACCGTCAGCGGGCAAAGCAGCGCCAGGCAGAGCGGCGTGCCGCTCGCCTCGAATCCCAGCGCGTCGACGCCCCGAACGACGACGAGGCGCTTGAGCAGGCGGAGTTCGAGGCCGGCGCGCCTCCGCACGACCTCGGGTTCAGCGACGCTACCCTCGAGGCGGAGGAGGAGGCGGACCTCGCTGAGGCCGATCTCGAGGCAGACGACCTGGACGCGGGCTTCGATGCCGCCGAGGCTGAGGAGGCCGAGGAGGAGGTCGAGGCCGCCGAAACGGAGCCGCGCCACCGGGCGCGCTCGGACGGGACACCCGCCCACGGACGCCGTCGACACAATAAGGTCGTAGGCTTCCTACTCGCCGTCGTGGCGGAGCTCCGCAGGGTGGAGTGGCCTAACCGCCAGACGCTCACGATGCTCACCGGCGTGGTGCTGCTCTTCGTGATCGTCATGGGCGCCTACCTGGGCCTGCTCGACGCGGTCTTCTCCAAAGTCGTAGACAAGATCTTGTAAGTAAGGAACGCGATGTTTCGCTGGTACGCAGTCAACACCTATTCAGGACACGAGAACAAGGTCAAGCAGAACCTTGAGCACCGCGTCGTTTCGCTGAATCAGCAGCGCAACGTGCGGCAGATCGTGATCCCCACCGAGCAGGTCTCGGAGATGAAGGACGGTCAGAAGATTCAGACCGAGAAGCGGACCATGCCCGGCTACGTGCTCGTGAACATGGATCTCAACGAGGATTCGTGGGGTCTGGTGAAGGGCACCCCCGGCGTCACGGGATTCGTGGGCGCCTCGAACAAGCCGGTGCCGCTGAGCCAGGCCGAGATCGACCGCCTGCTCAACCGCGAGACCGCCGAGCGCCCGCGCACCCGCGCCCAGTTCTCGATCGGCGAGTCGGTGAAGGTCGTCTCCGGCCCGCTGTCAGACTTCTCGGGCGAGATCTCCGAGATCAACGAGGACGGCGCCAAGCTCAAGGTGCTGGTCTCGATCTTCGGACGCGAGACTCCCGTGGAAGTCGGCTTCGATCAAGTCAAGAAGATCTAGGGACTAGGGACTAGGGACTAAATGGCAAAGAAGGTTCTAACACTGATCAAGCTCCAGGTCCCCGGCGGACAGGCCAACCCGGCCCCGCCGGTCGGTCCCGCGCTGGGCCAGCACGGCGTGAACATCATGGAGTTCTGCAAGGCGTTCAACGCCCAGACGCAGGACCAGAACGGCCGCATCATCCCGGTCGAGATCACGGTCTTCGAGGACCGCTCGTTCACGTTCATCACGAAGACGCCCCCGGCCGCGGTCCTGATCAAGGAGGCGGCCGGCATCGCCAAGGGCTCGGCCGAGCCGAACCGCGAGAAGGTGGCGAGGATCAGCAGGGACCAGGTCCGCCAGATCGCGGAGACCAAGCTGCAGGACCTCAACGCGCGGGACATCGACCAGGCCGCGAAGATCATCGAGGGCACCGCGCGCTCGATGGGAGTGGAGGTGGGCTGATGGCACGCGGTAAGCGCTATCGGGAGCTGTACGAGAAGGTGGACCGCGAGCAGGTCTACGAGCCCAGCGACGCGATCGAGCTCGTGAAGGAGCTCCAGTCGGCGAAGTTCGCCGAGACCGTCGAGTGCCACATCCGCACCGGCCTCAACGTCCGCCACGCCGACGAGCAGCTGCG
>DATNBJ010000019.1:0-2739 GCA_035572055.1 Thermoleophilaceae bacterium
ACCTCCAGCACCGCCGGCGGCACGTCGGGATGGTTGAAGCCGGTGCCGAAGCCGAGGCCGGCCAGGTGGTGGCCGGCCAGGCGGGCGGTGAACTCGCGCTGCACCTCCGGCGTGTCGAGCGTCATGCCGGTGGTCAGCACCAGCTCGCCGCCCGACAGCCACGGCGTGGGATCGGCCAGCTCGGTGATGTGGACCCAGCGGACGGGGGCTTCGGCGGACTCCTCACCGGTCAAAAGGTCGAGGCCGATGTCGTCCACCAGCCTCTTGACCGTGAGCATGTCCGTCGCTCCTCTCCCCGTGGCCCGGCGACTAGTGCCGGACTATGCGCTCCCAGGCTTCCGTCAGCACGGGCCTGATGACCGACTCGATCTCCTCGAAGTGCTCCGGTCCCGCCACGAGCGGCGGCGAGAACTGCACGACCGGATCGCCGCGGTCGTCGGCGCGGCAGATGAGCCCGCGCTCGTACAGCTCGTGCGACAGGAAGCCGCGCAGGAGCTGCTCGGCCTCCTCGTGCGAGAACGTCTCCTTGGTCTCCTGGTCCTTCACCAGCTCGATCGCCATGAAGTAGCCGGCGCCGCGCACGTCGCCGACGATCGGCAGGTCGCGCAGGCCGTCGAGCATCGCGCGGAACTCGCCCTCGTACTGGCGCACCCGGCCGCAGAGGTCCTCGCGCTCGAACACGTCGAGGTTCGCCATCGCCACGGCCGCCGACACCGGATGGCCGCCGAAGGTGAGCCCGTGCGTGAACATGCTCGTGCCCTCGCTGAACGGCTCGAAGATCTCGTCGCGGGCGATCACCGCTCCCATCGGCGCGTACGCCGAGGTGATGCCCTTGGCGGTGGTGATCAGGTCGGGCTGGAAGCCGAAGCGCTCGCAGCCGAAGTAGTGGCCGATGCGGCCCCACGAGCAGATGACCTCGTCCGAGATCATCAGCACGCCGTACTCGTCGCAGATCTCGCGCACGCGCTGGAAGTAGCCGTCCGGCGGCATGAAGCAGCCGCCCGAGTTCTGGACGGGCTCGAGGATCACGGCGGCGACGGTCTCCGGCCCCTCGAACTCGATCCGCTTGGCGATCTCCTCCGCCGGGTCGAGGTACTCGGGGTTGCGGTAGCTGTTCGTGTTGGCCACGTGGCAGCCACCCACCGGCAGCGGCTCGAAGGCGCTGCGGATGCCGCCGATGCCGGTGGCGATGAGCGCACCCATCGTGGTGCCGTGGTAGGCGGTCTCCCGGGCGATGATCTTGTAGCGCGTGCCCTCGCCGCGCAGCCGGTGGTACTGGCGCGAGAGCTTGATCGCGCTCTCCACGGCCTCTGAGCCGCCGGAGGTGAAGAAGACCCGGTTGAGGTCGCCCGGCGCGAGCGCCGCCACGCGCGCGGCCAGCTCGATCGCCAGCGGGTGGGCGAAGGTCCAGTTCGTGTAGAAGCCGAGCTCCTTGGCCTGCTTGGCCGCGGCCTCGCCCAGCTCGGCGCGGCCATGGCCAGCGTTCACGCAGAAGAGCGCCGACAGCCCGTCGAAGTACTTCTTGCCCTTCTCATCCCAGACGTAGCAACCGTCGCCCTTGACGATGATCGGGAGCTCATGGTCGTCGTACGCGGCCATGCGCGTGAAGTGCATCCAGAGATGCCGCTTTGCCAGCTCCTGCAGCCGGCTGTGCTCCTGAGTCTCGGTAGTGGCGAAGTCGAGCCTGGTGGCCATGGAAACCCCTCTCTTCCTGGGCGAACGCGCTAGACGTTCCGGCCAACGCTAGCGCCGCGTCGTAGCACAGACAACGGAGAGTTCGGTCAAATGCGACCTATCCGACTGTACCGGACGTACAATGCGGCCTTCGAGGTTTTGGGCTTTTGGCCGTTGTGCTGTCGCCCATACGGCCATAAGTTCACACACCGCAATTGGGGGACTCGGCCATCCGTGCCGAGTCGCTTGGGCCATCGAGGAGGACGCTACGGAAGTCGAGACCGTTACGCCCGAGTCAGCGGGGCGCGAAGCGGCAACCGACGGTGCGGCAGTTCCCAGCGTCCGGCTGGCGAACGTCACGAAGCGCTTCCGCGACGTGATCGCCGTCGACGACCTCAGCCTCGACATCGAGCGCGGCGAGTTCTTCACGCTGCTCGGCCCGAGCGGCTGCGGCAAGACCACCACGCTGCGGATGGTCGCGGGCTTCGAGGAGCCCACCGAGGGGCAGATCCAGATCGACGGCGAGGACGTGGCCGGCCAGCCCGCGTTCAAGCGTCCCACGAACACGGTCTTCCAGAGCTACGCGCTCTTCCCCCACCTCAGCGTGGAGGAGAACATCGCCTTCGGCCTGCGGCGCCAGGGCATGGGCAAGTCGGACGCGCGCACGCGCGTGGGCGAGGAGCTCGAGCGCGTCGGTCTCGCGGGCGAGGCCAAGCGCAAGCCCCGCCAGCTATCCGGCGGCCAGCAGCAGCGCGTCGCGCTGGCGCGCGCTCTGGTGAACCAACCGGCCGTGCTCCTGCTCGACGAGCCGCTCGGCGCGCTCGACCTGAAGCTGCGCAAGAACCTGCAGGTGGAGCTGAAGCGGATCCAGACGGAGGTCGGGATCACGTTCGTCTACGTGACCCACGACCAGGAGGAGGCCCTGACGATGTCCGATCGCATCGCGGTGATGAACCGCGGCGTGATCGAGCAGGTCGGCATTCCCGAGGTCGTCTATGACAGCCCGACCACGACGTTCGTGGCCGGCTTCATCGGAGTGTCCAACCTGATGCCGGGCGTGGCCGG
>DATNBJ010000020.1:0-14381 GCA_035572055.1 Thermoleophilaceae bacterium
TTCGGTAGAGGCGGCGCGACCACCTTCCAGCAGGACCTCCAGAACTCGGACTGCATCGTGATCATGGGGTCCAACATGGCCGAGTGCCACCCGGTGGGCTTCCAGTGGGTGATCGAGGCCAAGGAGCGCGGCGGGAAGGTCATCCACGTCGACCCGCGCTACACGCGCACCAGCGCGATGGCGGACATGCACGTGCCGATTCGCGCCGGCAGCGACATCGCCTTCCTCGGCGGCGTCATCAACTACATCCTCGAGAACGGACGCGAGTTCCGGGAGTACGTCCGCGAGTACACGAACGCGCGGGCGATCATCAGCGAGGACTTCAAGGACACCGAGGATCTCGACGGCCTCTTCTCCGGGTTCCATGCCGACGAGCGGGTTTACTACATCGACACCTGGGGCTACGCGGGCACGGAGGAGAAGAACCCGACCGAGACCGAGGCGCAGGTCTCCGACGTGTCCGGCGAGCAGGCGCACGGCGCCCACGGAATCGACCTGAAGGGCGGCAGGCTGCCCGAGGAGGATCCAGACCTCGAGCACCCGCGCAGCGTGTTCCAGCTGCTGAAGAGGCATTACAGCCGCTACACGCCGGAGATGGTCGAGCGGATCTGCCAGATCCCGAAGGAGCAGTTCCTGCGCGTGGCCGAGGCGCTCTGCGAGAGCTCGGGCCGCGAGCGCACCTCCGCGTTCGTCTACTCGGTGGGCTGGACCCAGCACACCGTCGGCGTCCAATACATCCGCACCGCGGCGATCATCCAGCTGCTGCTCGGCAACATGGGCCGGCCCGGCGGCGGCATCCTCGCGCTGCGCGGCCACGCGAACATCCAGGGGTCCACGGACATCCCGACCCTGTTCAACATCCTGCCGGGCTACATCCCGATGCCGCACCCGCGCGAGCACCCGACGTTCGAGACGTTCGTGAAGACGATGGGGCCGGAGACGGGCGTGTGGGGAGAGCTGTCGGCATACGCCGCGAGCCTGTTCAAGGCCTGGTGGGGGGAGGCGGCGACACCCGAGAACGACTTCTGCTTCGACTACATGCCGCGCATCAACGGCGACCACTCGAACTACGCCACGACGCTGCGGATGCTCGACGGCGACGTGAAGGGCTTCTTCGTGGTCGGGGAGAACCCGGCCGTGGGATCGGCGAACGGTCGCATGCAGCGCCTCGCGCTCGCCAAGCTCGACTGGCTGGTCGTGCGCGACCTGGCGATGGTCGAGACCGCGACCTTCTGGCACGACTCGCAGGAGGTGGAATCCGGCGAGATCGTGCCCGAGGACCTCGCCACCGAGGTGTTCTTCCTGCCCGCCGCGGCGCACACGGAGAAGGACGGCTGCTTCACCAACACCCAGCGGCTCCTGCAGTTCCACTCCAAGGCGCTCGAGCCGCCCGGCGACTGCCGCTCGGAGCTGCACTTCTTCTACCACCTGGGCCGCCGGATCCGGGAGAAGCTGGCGAACTCGGATGACCCGCGCGACCGGCCGCTGCTCGACCTGACCTGGGACTACCCGACCAGCGGCGAGATCGAGGAGCCGAGCGCCGACGCGGTGCTCCAGGAGATCAACGGCCGCAAGCTCGCGACCGGCGAGCTCGTCTCGTCCTACGACGAGCTGGAGGAGGACGGCAGCACGAGCTGCGGCTCCTGGATCCACGCCGGCATCTTCGCCGACGGGGTGAACCAGGCCGCGCGGCGCAAGCCCGCCGGCGAGCAGTCCTGGGTGGCGCCCGAGTGGGGCTGGGCCTGGCCGAAGAACGAGCGCATCCTCTACAACCGCGCCTCCGCCGATCCCGACGGCAAGCCCTGGTCGGAGCGCAAGCGTTACGTCTGGTGGGACGAGGAGCAGGGCAGGTGGACGGGGTACGACACGCCCGACTTCAAGGTCGACAAGGCGCCCGACTACAAGCCGCCCCGCAACGCGAAGGGACTCGCGGCCCTCACCGGCCGTGAGCCCTTCATCATCCATCCGGACGGGCTGGGCTGGCTGTTCGTCCCGGCCGGACTCGTGGACGGGCCGATGCCGACCCACTACGAGCCGGAGGAGTCTCCCTACGAGAACCCGCTCTACACCCAGCAGCGCAACCCCACCCGCCAGCTCTACAAGAACGAGGAGAACCGCTACCACCCGAGCGGCAGCTCCGCGTTTCCCTACGTGGTCACGAGCTACCGGCTGACCGAGCACCATACGGCGGGCGGGATGTCGCGCACGGTTCCCTACCTCGCCGAGCTCCAGCCCGAGCTGTTCTGCGAGGTGCACCCGGACCTTGCCGAGGCGCGCGGGCTCGAGCACGGCGGCTTCGCGACGATCATCAGCGCGCGCTCGGCGGTGGAGGCCCGTGTGCACGTCACGCGGCGCATCCGTGCCGACACGGTCGGCCTGCCCTATCACTGGGGCCAGCGCGGGCTCGTGACCGGCGACACGGTGAACGACCTGTTTGGCCTGGCGCTCGATCCGAACGTGCACATCCAGGAGGTCAAGGCGGCCACCTGCGACGTGCGAGCCGGGCGCCGCCCGCGCGGCAAGGAGCTGCTGGCGCTGGTTGAGGAGTACCGCGCCAAGGCGACGCTGGAGGGCTGATGCCGCACACGCTGATCGAGCTCGAACGGCAGGCCCAGGAGACGTACGGCGACGACGCGAAGCCGCGCATGGGCTTCTTCACCGACACGTCCGTCTGCATCGGCTGCAAGGCCTGCGAGGTGGCGTGCAAGGAGTGGAACCACGTGCCGGAGGAGATCGAGGGCTGGTCCGGCCACTCCTACGACCACTCGCTGGACCTCGGCGCGAACCGCTGGCGCCATGTGGCGTTCATCGAGCAGGAGAAGCCGCTGGGCGCCGACGCCGCGGCGGAGTCCCTCGTGGAGGCGGCCGAGCGGGCGAACGCGGTGGACGGCTGGGGCCTCGACACCTACCAGGACGGCGAGGGCGTGCGCTGGCTGATGTCCTCCGACGTGTGCAAGCACTGCACCTCGGCGGCCTGCCTGGACGTATGCCCGACGGGCGCGCTGTTCCGCACCGAGTTCGGCACCGTGGTCGTGCAGGCCGACGTCTGCAACGGCTGCGGCTACTGCGTGCCGGCCTGTCCGTTCGGCGTGATCGACAAGCGCGAGCCCGACGGGCGGGTGTGGAAGTGCACCCTCTGCTACGACCGGTTGAAGGACGACCTCGAGCCCGCCTGCGCGAAGGCGTGCCCCACCGACTCGATCCAGTTCGGCGAGCTGGACGACCTGCGCATGCGCGCGGAGACGCGCCTGGCGAAGCTGCAGGATGCCGGCGCGGGGGAGGCGCGGCTGTACGGCGCCGACCCCGACGACGGCGTGGGCGGCTTCGGAGCCTTCTTCCTGCTCCTCGACGAGCCCGAGGTCTACGGCCTGCCGCCGGATCCGGTAGTCACCACGCGGGACGTCGGGCAGGTGTGGGCCGCCGCGGCGGCGGCCGCCGTGGCGCTGGGCGCCGGCATCGCGGCCGCGGTGTTCGGCGGGAGCAGGACGTGAGCGGCGAGCGCAAGATGGTCGAGCGCGCGGAGCCGCGCTCCTACTACGGCCAGCCGGTCATCAAGGAGCCGGTGTGGACGCCTGGGATCCCGTTCTACTTCTTCACCGGTGGCGTGGCCGGAGCCTCGGCCGTCCTGGCGCTGGCCGCCGAGGCGCGCGGCAACGAGGAGCTGGCACGCAGGGCCTGGCTGAACGCCTTCGCCGGAATCGCCGTCAGCCCGCCCCTGCTGATAGCCGACCTGGGCCGTCCGGAGCGTTTCTTGAACATGCTCCGCATGTTCAAGATCACCTCGCCGATGAGCGTTGGCTCGTGGGTGCTGGCCGCGAGCGGCGCGAGCACCACGCTCGCCGCCCTGAACGCTCAGACGGGCCTCTTCCCACGGGCGGGCCGCGGGGCTAAGATCGCCGCGGGCGTGCTTGGAATGCCTCTCAGCACGTACACAGCGGCGCTGCTGTCCAACACCTCGGTGCCAGCCTGGCACGAGGCTCGTTGGACGCTTCCGTTCACCTTCGGAGCAAGCGCCGCAGCAAGCGCCGGCGCGGCAGCGGCGGTTACGACGCGGCCGAAGGCCGCGGCGCCCGCCCGGCGGCTGGCCGTCGGCGGAGCAGTGGCGGAAGCGATCGCCGCGGAGCTGATGAAGCAGCGGCTCGGAGAGCAGGGCGAGCCCTACGCGAAGGGCAGGGCGGCGGCGTTCAGGCGCGTCGGCGCCGCGGCCCTCGCGTCGGGTGCGGCGGTGCTGAGCGGACCGGGGAGCCGCTCGCGCGCGGCGGCCGCCGTCGGTGGCTCGCTCGTGATGGTGGGCGCGGTCTGTGCCCGCTGGAGCGTCTTCAGGGCCGGCTTCCAGTCCGCGGCGGATCCCAAGTACACGGTCGGTCCACAGCGAGCCCGGATCGAGGATGGGCTCGCACGGGGAGCGGCGCGTGCGACGCCTCAAGAGGCCAACCTTGGCGACGGCTCGGCGTTCTCGTCGGCAGAGCCGCAGAGGAGGGGAGATGTGGATCGAGGCCAACCCGGGGCCAGCCGGGGGGAGGGTCGCGCCGGCGCCCGTTGACGTTGTCGCAGCGGCGTTCAAGGCGTTTCGCCAGCAGGACAGGACGGCCGTGCTCGCGTTGGTCCATCCAGACGTCGAGTTCCGGTACGTGAGCGGGCTAGGCCTGACCGGGGAGACCCATCGCGGGGCCGGCGCCGCCATGGACTGGTTCGATCAGATGGACGAGGGCGACAGCTGGTTGCTCGCCTCGCCGAGGACGATCGAGGACATGGGAGACGGCTGGGTGCTCGCCGCGGGGACCATGTCCGAGAAGGCGCGGGGCGGCGGGCGCTTCGCGGCCATCGTGGCCTGGCTCTTCAGGATCCGCGAGGGCCGGATCCAGTCGGCCATCGCATATCCCAGCGAAGGGGAGGCCAGGCAGGCCCTGGAGGACTCGACCACCTGACGACCTCGCATAGACTGCCGCGCTCGATGGCGAAGGGCGTGGTGTTCTTCACCGGCTTTCCCGGCTTCATCGGGAGGCGGCTGGTGGCCAAGCTGCTGGACACGGGCGATCAGCGCGTTGTGGCGCTGGTCGAGCCGCGCTTTGCCGAGCAGGCACAGGCGCTGGCCGCGGAGCTCGACCGCGACCGCATCGAGGTGCTGCCCGGCGACATTGGCGATCGCCGCCTCGGGCTCGACGACGACACCTACGACCGCCTGACCAGGAAGGTGACGAGCGTTCACCACCTGGCGGCGATCTACGACCTGGCCGTCCCGCTCGAGACCGCACAGCGGGTCAACGTGGACGGCACGGGCAACGTGCTCGACCTCTGCGCCCGCTGCGAGCGGTTCGAGCGGCTCAACTACGTGAGCACCGCCTACGTGGCCGGCGACCGCAACGGCGTGGTCTACGAGCACGAGCTCATTTTCGGCCAGGGATTCAAGAACCACTACGAGTCCACGAAGTTCCAGGCCGAGGTGTGGGTCCGCGAGGCGATGCGCCGGATCCCCACAACGATCTACCGGCCCGCGATCGTGGTCGGCGATTCGCGCACCGGCGAGACCCAGAAGTTCGACGGGCCCTACTACATGCTCCGCACGATCGCTCGTGCCATGCACGACCGCACGCCGATCGTGCAGTTCGGCCGTGCCGAGGCGCCGTTCAACTGCGTGCCGGTGGACTTCATCGTGGACGCGATCGCGGCCGTGTCGCGCGACCCGGACGCGGTGGGCGAGACGCTCCATCTGGTGGATCCTGAGCCCGTCACCGCCGCGCAGATGGGCGAGCTGTTCAGCCTCGAGTACGCGGGCAAGAAGCCGAGCATGCGCGTGCCGCCGTCGGTGATCGAGAACGCGTTGCGCAGCAAGCGCGTGCGTGACGCGTTCGGCGGGGCGCCCCACGAGGCGATCCGCTACCTGAACCACCCGGTGCGCTTCGACACCCGCCGCGCCGAGGCCGTCCTCGCGCGGCACGGCCTGCGCTGCCCGCGCCTCGAGGAGTACATCGCCCCGATCGTGAGCTTCTTCAAGGCGCACGAGACCGACCCGGCGCTGGTGCCGCTGCGATGAGTTTCGGGCCCTCCCTCGGTCCTGGTTGAAACAGACCCAAGGAGAAGGCCTGACTCCGGACGACGAAGCAATCGGCTGGTTCGAGGACCTCTACCGCGCCGCGGACCGCGGCGAGCGCGAGGTTCCCTGGGACGACGCGGCACCCCAGCCGCTCCTGCTCGAATGGACGCGGGAGCAGCACATCACCGGCGGCGGCCGGCGCGCCGTGGTGGTCGGCAGCGGCCTTGGCCGTGACGCCGAGCTGATCGCGTCGCTCGGCTTCGAGACCACCGCGTTCGACATCTCGCCGACGGCGGTGCGGAACGCTCAGCGCCGCCACCCGGAGTCGAGCGTGCACTACGTCGTGGCCGATCTGCTGGAGCTGCCGGTGGGCTGGCCGGACGCGTTCGACCTGGTGGTGGAGAGCATCACCGTCCAGGCCCTGCCACGGCGGCTCCGGGAGCAGGCCACCGCCGGTGTGGCGGCCCTGGTGGCGCCGGGAGGCACGCTGATCGTGGTCTCCCACAGCCTCGGTGAGCGCGACGACCCGGACGCCGGGCCGCCGTGGCCGCTCACCCGTCCCGAGATCGAGGCCTTCTCCCGTTACGACCTCACGCCCGTGCGGATTGAGCAGATCGGCGACCGCTGGCGCGCTGAGTTCTACCGAGAGGAGACGAGATGAGCGAGCGAGACGGCTTTGCCCCGGGCGTCCCATGCTGGGTCGCGACCGTGCAGTCCGAGCCCGAGAGCGCGGCCCGCTTCTACTGCGAGCTGTTCGGCTGGGACGCGACCAACCTGATGCCGGACGACCATCCCGGCGACTACTTCATGTGCAGGCTGCGCGGCCGCCCGGTGGCGGCCGTGGTGTCGGCGCACGGCGCGCCGCCGCCGCCGTCCGCGGCGTGGGGCACCCACGTCTGGGTGGACAGCGCCGAGGAGGCGGCCGCGAAGGTGGACGACGCCGGCGGCTCGGTGATCGGCACACCGTTCGACTCGCCCGCCGGCGGCCGTCAGGTGGTGCTCGCCGACCCGGCCGGCGCGGTGTTCTGCGCCTGGGAGCCGGGCGAGCACCGCGGCGCCGGTCTCGTGAACGAGCCGAGCGCCTGGGCGATGAGCGCGCTCAGCACGCCCGACCCCGAGGCCGCGAAGGCGTTCTACGGCGCGGTGTTCGGCTGGGAGACGAGCGCGTTCGGCATGGGCGACGCGGAGATGACGATGTGGCACAGGCCGGGCTACGTGGGCGGCGAGCCGAGTCAGCCGGTGCCGCGCGACGTGGTGGCCATCATGCTGCCGGCGAACGACGCGCCGGCGAACTGGAGCGTGGACTTCTGGGTCAGCGACGTGGACGAGACCGCCGCCCAGGCCGAGGAGCTCGGCGGCAGCGCGATCGTGCCGCCGTTCGAGCCCATGCCCGGGTTCACGCAGGCGGTGCTGGCGGACCCCGCCGGCGCGACGTTCAGCGTGACCCGGGTGTCGGCCGCTTAGTCGGCCGTCTTCTGGAACAGGATGTGGTCGCTCCAGGCGCCCGCGATCTGGAGGTAGCGCGGCGCGAGGCCGATGCGCATGAAGCCGTTCTTCTCGAGCACACGCTGGGACCCGTGGTTGTCCGGCAGCGTGCCGGCCTCGATGCGGTGCAGTCCGAGCTCGGTGAACGCGCGCTCGCACAGCAGGCCCAGCGCGCGCGTGCACACGCCCTGGCCGTTGTGCTTCTCGGCCACCCAGTAGCCCACGTTCGAGTTCTGGAACGCGCCGCGCACCACGTTCGACAGGTTGATCGCTCCCACGGCCTTGCCGCCCAGCGTGATCACGAACGGGTACGCGGTGCCCGCGGTGCGCCGGTCCGTGAGCTGGGCGATGTGCCTGCGCTGCCCCTCGAACGTGTAGAAGACGTCGGGCCGCAGCGGCTCGAGTGGCGCGAGGAACTCGCGGTTCTCGGTGTAGAGCTGAGCGAGAGCGCGCGCGTCGGTGAGCGCCATGGGGCGGATGGTCACGCGCTGCGCGACCGGGCTCAGCGAGCGAAGATCTTCTGCGTTTGCCACAGCGTGCGGAGGCTGCCGCGCGGTCGGATCTTGCCGGTCAGCATCAGGCGGCGGGCGTCGGCGCGGCGCGCGCTCACGTCCACCCAGTCCTCATAACGGCAGCGGAACGTCAGGTCGGGACTGTCGGCGCGGCCGGGGGAGACGCTCGTGTTCCCGTTGTCGATGCGCAGGTACCAGGGGTCGGCGTCGCTGAAGTCCCATTGGATCGTGGTGGGCCGGGCGGGGGTGAAGCGCGGATCCACCGAGCTCTTCACTGAGTCGAAGAGGATCTCGAGCACCTCGGGGTCGCGTCCGGGAGGACCGGTCTTCTCGCCGAGCACGCCCGCTCGCAGGAGCAGGAGCGTGCGCCGGATGCGCTCGTCCACGGGCCGGTCGAGCGGGATCGGGAAGCCCGGGATCTCCTCGACCGGCAGGCCCGCGGTGCGCAGCTTCGTCTCCATCGACTGCATGCCCTCGGCGAAGATCTGCTCGAGGGTGAAGCCGAAGCACTCGACCAGGCTCGTGTCCCAGTTCGGCGGCACGAACACGGCGGCGGTGTAGGGGAGGACCTCGCGGAGCAGCTCGCCCACCGCCTCCTTGCACTCGGGGTCCTCGGCGAACAGGTCGGACAGGAGCTTCACGCCGAAGCCGATGTGCCGCTGCTCGTCGAGCGAGACGTTCTCCATGCCCGAGCGGAAGCCGGGCAGCAGCTCGCGCTCCGTGAGGTAGGACTCGATGAAATGCTGGCCGGGTTGAGCGAGTGAGGCTTCGATCACCACGTGGTACAGCGCGACCGCCTGCGCGAGCTTCGGCTTGGAGCGGTCGGCGCGCAGCTCGTCGGCCATCCTGTCCAGGCGCCCGAATACCTTGCGGAAGCCCCACGTGAGCTGGGGGCGCGTGGCCTCGAGCGCTCCGGCCAGCGTGTCGTCAGCCTCCACCACCTCGCGCATGAAGCGCCCGAAGAACACCGCGTGCCGCGCCTCGTCCACCTGCTGGGTGGCGAGGAAGTACTTCTGCTCCTCGCGCGGCGCGGCGTCGATGAACGGCGACAGGTTGTCCGTCACCGAGTCCTCGCCGTGCAAGAACAGCGAGTAGTTCCACATGGCGCCGCGGCGCTGCACGTCGCTGAAGACCTCGCGCCACTGCCGCCTGTCCTCGGTGAAATCGATGTCGGTGGCGCTCCAGTTCCCCTTCTCCCAGCGACGGTACAGGTCGTCGTAGGAGATCCTCTGCATCATCTGAAGCGGCTGCGCCATTCCCTCATCCGGCAGGTTACCGTCGCCCTCGTCCTGGGGGTGATGGCTGCGCCCGCCTCCGCGCGGGTCGACGTCTTCGTCGGCTCGGCGGGCACCGGGAACACGACTCCCGCCGCGGCGGTGCCGTTCGGCTTCGCGCAGCCGGGCCCGGACACGCTGAACGCGCCGAGCTCTGGTTACGCGCCCGGACAGCGGCTCCTCGGCTTCAGCCAGACCCACCTCTCCGGCACGGGCGGCGCCGGCAAGTACGGCAACTTCCGGGTCACGCCGAGCATCGACAACGTGGCCACCACCGTGCTGAGCGAGTCGGGCTCGCCGGGCGGCTACACAGCCGTGCTGAACGCGGTGCTCGGCAGGATCAGCGCGCAACTCAGCGCCACGCGGATGGGCGCGGTGCACCGCTACGTGTTCACGCCCACCACCCGCGCGACGGTGTCGCTGGACATGGGCTCGCGGATCGCCGCCAGCCCGATGCAGCGGCTCGTGGGCTCGCGCTTCCGCACAACCGGCCCGCGCGCGTTCGAGGGCTTCGCCCGGATCGGCGGCGGCTGGAACCCCGGCGCCTACACGCTCTGGGTGGCGGGCCGCTTCAACCGGACGCCGACGGACGGCCTCGGCAGGGACGCGGTGGCCCGCTTCGACACCCGCCGGCGCCGCGCGGTCGAGCTGTCGATCGGGCTCTCGTTCCACTCGGCGGCGGGGGCGCGGCGCAACATCCCGCGCGGCGGCTTCGCGCACGTGCGCGCCGCCGCGGCGGCGGCCTGGCGCCGCGCGCTCGACCGCATCCAGGTGAACGGCGGCACGCCCGCGCAGCGCGACGGCTTCCAGACCGCGCTCTACCACTCGCTGCTCATGCCGCACGAGGTCGAGCCCGGCCGCAACGACGACTTCCTCGCGCTGTGGGACACGTTCCGCACCCAGAACCCGCTGCTCGGCCTGGTCTACCCCGAGCGCGAGGCCGCCATCGTCCGCTCGCTGCTCGACATCTACAAGCGCACCGGCTGGCTGCCGGACGCGTGGGTGGCGGGACAGCCGGGTGTCACCCAGGTGGGCTCCGACGCGGACATCGTGATCGCCGATGCCGTGGTGAAGAGGCTGCCCGGGATCCATCTGCAGACGGCGTACCGCGCGGTTTCGAAGGACGCTTCGGTGCAGTCGGACAACCCGGCGCTCCACGGCCGCGACCTGCGCGACTACTCGAAGCTCGGCTACGTGAGCACCCTCGAGCCGCGCTCGGCGTCGCGCACGCTCGAGTACGCCTACGACGACTTCGCGCTGTCCGAGGTGGCGCGGCGCGCCGGTCACGCGCGCGAGGCGCGGCGCTGGCTCGCCCGCTCGCGCAACTGGGCCAACCTCTGGGATCCGGCCGGCGTCTCGATCCGCCCGCGCGCGGCGGACGGCGGGTTCGCGAGCCCGTTCGACGCGAGGCAGCGCGGCTTCGGCTTCGTCGACCCCTTCTACGAGGGCACGCCGCTCCAGTGGAGCACCTTCGTGCCGCACGACGTCCAGGGCCTGATCGACCGGCTCGGCGGCGACGGTCCCGCGGTCACGTGGCTGGACTCGATCGGCTACGACCCGTCGAACGAGCCCGACCTGCTAGCGCCCTACCTCTACATCCACATGGGCCGGCCCGACCGGACCGACGACATTGTGCGGACCGTCATGGCCGCGGACTACTCGCTCGCGCGCGACGGCCTGCCGGGCAACGACGACGGCGGCACTCTGTCCGCCTGGTACGTGTGGAGCGCGATCGGCCTGTTCCCGAACGCGGGCCAGCCCTACTACTACATCGGCTCGCCGCTGTTCACGCGCACGCGGATCGCGCTGCCGGGCGGGCGCTCCTTCACGATCGAGGCGCCCGCCACGTCTGACGTCAACCGCTACGTCACCGGCGCGACGCTGAACGGCGCGCCTCTGCAGCGCGCCTGGCTGACGCACGCGGAGGTCGCGCGCGGGGGAGTCCTGCGCCTCGACATGGCGGCTGCGCCGTCCGGCTGGGGCAGAGCCGCGCGCCCCTACTCGATCTCTCGCTAGGGTCCAGCGCCATGTCCGCTCCCCTGTCCGGCCGCCGCGCTCTCGTCACGGGTTCCGCCACCGGCATCGGCCGTGCCACCGCCGAGCGGCTGGCCGCGGACGGCGCTTCGGTGGTGGTCAACTACGTCGGGAATCCCGACCAGGCGAAGAGCGCGGTGGAGGAGATCGGGCACGCGATCGCCATCGAGGCGGACGTGTCCAACGAGGACCAGGTCGTCGCGATGTTCGGCAAGGCCGCCGACGAGCTGGGCGGCCCGATCGACCTCCTGGTGAACAACGCCGGCATCGAGAAGCCCTTCAAGCTCGTCGACATGCCGCTGGACGAGTGGCAGAAGGTGCTGAACGTGAACCTCACCGGCGCCTTTCTCTGCGCGCGGGAGGCGGCGCGCGGCATGCTCGCGGCGAACGCCAAGGGCGTGATCGTGAACGTGTCGAGCGTCCACGAGGTGATCCCCTGGCCGAGCTTCGGCCACTACTGCGCGTCGAAGGGCGGGATGAAGCTGTTCGCGCAGACGATCGCGCGCGAGCTCGCGCCGCACGGCATCCGCGTGGTGAACGTGGGGCCGGGAGCGATCCTCACGCCGATCAACCAGGACCTGATCGACGACGCCGAGAAGCGCAAGGCCGTCGAGGACGAGATCCCACTGGGCCGCACCGGAAAGCCCGAGGAGATAGCGGCGACGATCGCCTGGGTCGCAGGCCCGGAGGCCGACTACATAACTGGGACGACGATCTTCGTCGATGGGGGCATGACGCTGTACCCGAAGTTCATTTGAAGTGCCTAGTCGCTAGTCCCTAGTCCCTAGTCCCTAGACCTGTTGACCAAAGTTCTAGGGACTAGCGACTAGGGACTGCCTGAAGGAACTCGCTTCCTTCAGGCGAATCCATTGCGCGTGAGCCGCGCAGGCACGAGTGCCCTCACGCTTTCTGCCGAGATCCGTCAGCGCTTCGACGAGTTCTCCCGTTCGCAGAAGGACGTGGGGCAGTACATAGTCGACCACCTCGACGAGGCCGCCTTCCAGACCGCGGAAGAGCTGGCCCGCCGTGCCTCCACGTCGAGCTCCACCGTCGTCCGCTTCGCTCAGGCATTGGGCTTCGAGGGCTTCCCCGAGCTCCAGGCCGCCGCGCGCGACGAGTACCGCCGCGTGCGCGACACCGCGCCCCAGAATGGCGGCTCGGACGTACTCACCCAGCCGCTCTTCCCGATCGACCAGACCGACTTCGAGGCGGCGCTGGCGGCAGATCACACCAATCTCGAGGACACGGCACGGAAGGTCGACCGCGACGAGGTGGCCGCCGCGGTGGAGCTGATCTCGCGCGCGGAGCGGATCGTGCTCTGCGGCACCGACCAGATGGCCTTCTTCGCCAGCTACCTGCGCCACCTGCTGATGCTGCTCGACCTGCGCTGCGAGGTCGTGGCGAGCCCCAGCCAGGAGGGGCTCGCGCGCCTCGGCCGGATCGACGAGAACACCCTCGTGATCGGCTTCTCGGCCGGCCGCCCGCACCCGCTGGTCGTGCGCGCGATGAAGCTCGCCCGCCACCGTAAGGCCGCCACGATCGCGATCGCGGACGCCACGCTCTCCGAAGTCGCCAAGCTTGCCGGTCAACGTCTCTACTACTCCTCCAACGGCCCCGCCTACGTGCGCTCCCACACGGCGCTCCTGAGCCTGATCCAGGCTCTCGCGTACGGCGTGTACGCCCTGGACGAGTCGGCCTATGCCGACCGCATCAAAGCCTTCCGGCTCAAGTAGCCGGACTCGGTCGGGCGCGAGGT
This sequence comes from Thermoleophilaceae bacterium, assembly GCA_035572055.1. Taxonomy (GTDB): domain Bacteria; phylum Actinomycetota; class Thermoleophilia; order Solirubrobacterales; family Thermoleophilaceae; genus JAICJR01. The sequence continues at coordinate 13,096 of DATNBJ010000020.1, forward strand.
CGTCGGAAAGGAAGGGCCGACGGCCGCTTGCCCGACCGCGAATCCGGCGGCGCGAGTTGGGCGTGATGTTTGCCGCGTTCGTGGCCTACGGCTCGATCATGGCGATCGTTCTGCCGCCCCGCTGGCCGCTGATGCCGTTCCCGCAGCCGACCCCCGTGCTCCTGGCGGGGCTGATCGGGATCGGCTTCGGAGCGCTGCTGAGGCGCCGCTGGGCGCCCTTGCTGCCGCTGACACTGCTCGTGGCCGTGAACCCGCCCGGCGCCGGCTTCGCGGGCGACATCGTGGTGCTGTTCCTGATCGGCCCCTTCGCGGGGTTGGGGATCCTGATCGGGATGGCGATCGGTCGCAGGCTCCATCGCCTTGCGCTGCGCCGGTCGATCAAGCGCGCGCGGCGGCCGGCTCGGCGGCGCGCGCCGGGCCACTCCGCCCGCTCGGCGAACGCGGCCTGACAGCGTTGGACCTATCGCCCGTCGCGCGATGGTTATCATCGGTCGCGTGAGGGACCGAGCCACATTCCGCGTCAAGTCCGGCCTCGCGGAGATGCTGAAGGGCGGCGTGATCATGGACGTGGTCACCGCGGAGCAGGCCGTCATCGCCGAGGCCGCGGGCGCGGCCGCCGTCATGGCGCTCGAGCGCGTGCCGGCGGACATCCGTGCGCACGGCGGCGTGGCCCGCATGTCGGATCCGACGAAGATCGAGGAGATCCAGGCCGCGGTCACCATCCCGGTGATGGCGAAGGCCCGCATCGGCCACTTCGCCGAGGCGCAGGTGCTGGAGGCGCTCGAGGTCGACTACATCGACGAGTCCGAGGTCCTCACCCCGGCCGACGAGGCGAACCACATCGACAAGTGGAAGTTCAAGGTGCCGTTCGTCTGCGGCGCCACCAACCTGGGCGAGGCGCTCCGCCGCATCGCCGAGGGCGCCGCGATGATCCGCACCAAGGGCGAGGCGGGCACCGGCAACGTGGTCGAGGCCGTGCGCCACATGCGCACGATCATGGGCGAGATTCGCCGTCTCAGCTCGCTCGACGAGGCGGAGATCCCAACCGCCGCCAAGAACCTTCAGTCGCCCATCGAGCTGGTGCGCATGGTCGCCGAGAAGGGCGGCCTGCCGGTCGTCAACTTCTCCGCGGGCGGCATCGCCACCCCGGCGGACGCCGCGCTGATGATGCAGCTCGGCGCCGAGGGCGTCTTCGTCGGCTCCGGGATCTTCAAGTCGGAGGATCCGGAGCGCATGGCGGCCGCGATCGTGGAGGCCACCACGCACTACGACGACCCGGAGCGCGT